>JAUQXU010000444.1 GCA_030837935.1 Candidatus Brocadia sp. | reverse complement strand
TGGGGTGTTTCCGTTCAAACACTAATTATAACGAAATGTAAATGAAATTTGTTGAAGTATGGTGCATTACTTTGCCTGGTATTCAGATGTATCCCAGCAAAACAATGGCGTGAGTGTATCACAAGGGTTACGATGATCCTGTATCATGCTCAATTGCCCCTTTTCTTATAGATTCCTCTACAGCACATAGGGATGGTCTTCTTAATTTTATGTCAATTCTTTGTGAAAAATGGGGTAATGTGTAGCACATTACCCTTTATCTCATAATGTTACCATAATTCCATGCCGTCCTTTTTGTTTTCCCTCCTTTTTGGTATTCAATGTTGCTGAAAAGAATGAAAAAAGCTTGCAATATTCTTCGTTTTTGTTACGCTATCCGCACAATAGGAAAAAGTAATTTCCTATCATCAACGTCATGTCGCTGGTCTCACCTATATGAGAAAAGGGATTGTTTGAAACTTGGTTTCATGCAAAAATACATGCTATGACAGCAAATAGTGGCAAGCCCGTCGACCTTGATGCATTAGAAACCAAGTTTCGTCAATGGCGAGCTCAGCACAAAACACCGGACACAGTTATCGCAGCCCATCGAGAAGTTATATTCGAACGAGTAGTCCAATCAATGAAATTTGAAGGCGAACCGATTACGGTGGCTCGCCTTAAAATCCTGTTAGATCAAATAGACCAATGAGCGAAGAAGCAGGACAGTTAGGATCAACCCGGTCTTTTGAAACAGCTGAAGGCGCGCTTACCTATACGGAAGTCTCAGAAAGGCTCGCCGTTTCGCTTGCCAGGATCCTCGCTCAGCTTTTACAAACTCCACCCCATGAGATCGTCATCACGCCCGATTGGCTCTGCCAGAGACATCGGGAACTCGCCGGGCACCTTTTCCCCGAATGGGCCGGCCGGTGTCGTACACCGGACGTGAAAGTCGGAACACTGGAGCCACCGGTTTACTACAAAGTGCCGCTTCTCGTACGGTCTTTCTGCGACGATTTAGCCGAGCGGTTGCGACATCTGGACGATGAAAATCTGCCAGGGATAGCGGAGTTTCTCGCTTGGGTGGACTGGCGATTTCAGTGGATTCACCCCTTCAAAGATTTCAACGGCCGCATTGGCCGGTTAGCGCTCGCCGCACTTCTTTACAAGCTTGCCCTGCCTCCTGTCGAAACCGCACCCACAGACCCTGAGAGACGCCGTGAATATCTCGAAGCCCTGCGAGCCGGCGATGCTGGAAATCTCGACCCGCTTCAAAGACTATGGATCAGACGACTTGGAGAAGCGATCTAGTCAAAGCTGTTCATCCGGGAAAACAGAAAGAAAGGGGGCACAAATCTTTTTAAGTTGTCCGGGAATGAAACTGTTCCAACCGATGCATACCATACTTTTAAAAATAAAATTTGGTGGGAGGGGTTCTCTTGCGAAGACATCTTTAATCCTATATGCCATAATAGAAATTTCTTGACAATTACATATTATCAATACATATTTATGCATATAATAATACATATTTAATACGAGGCAAGTTCATGAGAACAACAATAAACATCGATGACAAATTGATTGATAAGGCAGCGAAATTAACCGGTATTACGGAAAAGACGTCACTGGTCAGGCTCGGTCTCGAGGTACTTATAAAGAGGGAAAGCGCCAAGAGACTCGCTAAACTGGGGGGGACTGAAAAGAAATTAGAGAAAATACCCCGCAGAAGAGTGGCAGGCTCTTAAGATGGTGCTTGTTGACACTTCAGTATGGGTGGTGCATTTGCGAAGTGGAAATATTGGGCTTGAAACACTGTTAAATGAAGGCCACGTCGTCTGTCATTCGTTCATCGTAGGTGAACTCGCTTGCGGTAATCTCAAAAACAGGTCTGAGATACTTTCACTACTGCAGGCGCTCCCAATGGCAATCTGCGCAGAAGATGAAGAAGTGATGAAATGCATAGAAGATCATACGCTTATGGGAAAAGGGTTGGGATATATTGATATTCATTTGATTGCTTCGGCTATATTAACTGATGTTTCCCTGTGGACAATCGACAAGAAACTCAATGAAGTTTCTTCAAAACTGGGAATAGGGTATTGAAATGTTTCTGAAGCTTCTTTAATTTCATCTCGTCCTTTTCATTTTCACGCTCCTCTGGCGTTCAATGTAGCGGAAAAGAATGAAAATAGCTTGCAATCTTCTTCATTTTTGCTACAGTACTTTTTTCGTGGAAAAATATTTAACCTAATAATTGCAGTCGGACACGGATAAGCGCCGATTTACACAGATTTATTTTTTAATTTTATAGGGGATTCGTTATGAGGAAAATATATCTATTCGCATCGTTTCTTATGGCGTCAATTATCATTGTAACAGGTTGCGCGCAGCTTAAGTCTCTTAAGAAACCGATCGGGCCCCTTGAAACTTTCTTTCCTCGAAATTTAGATTCAGAATCTCAGAGCGTGACGTATGTACCAAAAATTGAGAGTTTTGTAATTATTTTAGATGCATCAGCATCGATGCAAGATAAATTTACCGGTACCGTTAATAAAGGGCATTCCAAATTTACCGTGGCTAAAGATATTTTAGTGAGAATGAATAACACCCTGCCTGAAATCGAAATAAAAAGCGCCCTTGTAACCTTTGGGCATGGATTTTTAAAGCCATTAGACAAAACATTTGTTGTTTATGAACTCACGAAGCACTCACGAGGTCTTTTAGAAAACGCGTTAAACGGGGCAACGATTCCCGAGGGCTGCAGTCCGGCGGGTAATGCTATTAAAGATGCAAAGAATTTATTACTGACGTCAGGCGGTCAAAATGCAGTAATCCTTGTCAGTGACGGCGAACAGTTAATCGGCAGTCCCCTGTCAAAGGCGCAGGATTTAAAAGAGATGTATGGAGACAGGGTATGCCTTTACACCATTCACGTGGGGAATACTGCCGAAGGAAAAGAAGAGCTCAGAGACCTTGTGCGAGAAGCAAAATGTGGTTTTTCGGTAACTGCTGATGAGATTGCATCCAGTGACAACATGGCGGACTTTGTAGAAAAGGTATTTTTGACCGCTGTACCAAAACAAGTTAGTGATATTGATAGCGATGGTGATGGTGTTTACGACAAAGACGACGAATGCCCGAATACACCGAAAGGAGCCATTGTTGATTCCAGAGGATGCTGGGTGGTAAAGGGAATTACTTTTGATTATAAGAAATGGGATATTAAAGAGGCGTTTAACTCGAATCTCAGTAATATTGTCGATGTTTTGCAAAATAATCCAGATATGCACGTAAGAATAGAGGGACATACGGATAATATCGGCTCAATGAAATACAATATAGACCTCTCCCAAAAAAGAGCCCAGGCGGTAAAGAATTATTTGGTCGAGAAAGGTATCAATGAATCACGTGTCTCTGTCATGGGTTTTGGATATCAAAAGCCTATTGCTCCTAATGACACCGAAGAAGGCCGCTCCCTGAACAGAAGAGCTGAGATTGTTCCCATAAAATAGAAAGAAAGCTGTTCTTTACCGGTTTTCTCAGTTAATAGAGAGCGAAGAGACTCTCCGCTCTCAAACCACACTATTGAAATTCCTTAACATTTAAATAATTTGACATGTTTCTCGCAAGACAATCCTTTAGCGTGGCCTACAGCAAGACTGTAGTTTTGTCCTGCGTCAATTTGTTTTTTGCGTTTACAGCGTAGCATATGGGTGACCCATTTCTACCCTTATTTTGCTACCTCTATCCACGCTAAAATATTTCCGGGCATTTCCCTGGTTTACAGAGACTTCCAGAAAACCAGCGCTTCCAAAGAGGACGAGCGGATCGCCTGGCTTTGCATCCATATAAGTCTTGCCCAACCCCATTATTTTCCTCTTTCCAAGGGTTGTTTCCATCGTGTTCCACGGTAATAGCATCTTGTTTTTGGAAGTTTTTCTTACTTTGTATGGGATCTGGCTTCTGACTTCTGACCTCTGACTCCTGATCCCTGACCACCGACCTCTGTTTTGCTTTTTTTTGCTGGCGTGCTGCTCTATGAGCGCTCTCGTAATATTGGTAATAAGGTTCCCAAATCGGTCTATATAGATAATCTGACCCTCTAATTGCCCTGTTTCTTTTACCTCAGGCCTGGGTATATCCAGTTGTTTTAGCTGATTGATTTTGGAGCCTAATTGTCGTGGTTTTATACCAAGAGATAGATATGCTGCAACAGGCGCAAAGACATCCCGCCCATGAAAGGTATTGCTGAAAGATGGTAAGAAATATCTATCGTTTGTAACCCGAACAATACTTTTCGGCCTTTCTTCCTGAACAACAAAACTGAGAAGGCCATTATCAGGCACAAGAAAGAGATGCTCCCGGATTTTAACACACACGATGTCTCTCTGGCTTCCAACAC
This sequence comes from Candidatus Brocadia sp., assembly GCA_030837935.1. GTDB lineage: Bacteria > Planctomycetota > Brocadiia > Brocadiales > Brocadiaceae > Brocadia. The sequence continues at coordinate 1,948 of JAUQXU010000444.1, read as the reverse complement.
CTGGGTCTACAACGGCTACATGAATAGTGCCTTTAGGAAAGTATTTATACGATGTAGAGAGAAGATAGGCGCCGTTGAATATGTCTTGTGGAGGAATATTGTGGCAGATGTCGATAATATTTGCCCGGTGATTGATTCCTGCTATTACGCCCTTCATGATACCTGCGTATGCGTCCTGACTGCCAAAGTCCGTCAGTAGTGTGATTATCCATGATCGACGCATCGGTAGATAGTCTCCCGCAAGGATTATTTTTCATCCTTTTTCGGACTGATGGCGGGCTGTTCTCCAAAAAAGAACGGACAGTATGTCCAGCAATTAATCTCTACGATCCGATGCTGGCCACAACACTCAGGACATAGCCAGTCTCCAAGCCCTACGCACAAGCGTTCACCCCTGTGAAGAGCACATATATTACAATGTACCATTTCCCAAAAACAAAATAGATATTATTTAAATTATTTTTGTAATGTCTTTGACATTCTATGACACGCTCTTTTACTCAACTGAAATTTCCGCTACACCACGGTTATAGTAATGACAAAATACGGTAAATTCAAGGACTTTTTAAGCTCTACCAAAGTTTCGTGCGGGTAATCATTGTAAAACAGATTTTTCATCTACTCTGTAAGAGAAAAATTTGAAATAAAATTACTACCTACGTCTGAGGTGAAGCGATTGTATAAGCTTCATCAGAAGCGTTCTGTCAAGCAATTTCAGAGAGGAAAGGATTTGCCGCCAAGTGGCCGGTTCTTGCAATGTCCTCGGGACGTAAATGGTTGTTTTATTCATCAACAACTTTACTATCTATATAATATTTAAGAATATCCTGTCGGGTCACGACCCCTACAATATTACCTTCATGCGAGACAACAGGGAGGCATGATATGTTTCTTTCAAATAATAGATTGGCAGCTGATTTGATTTCAGTTTCCGGATATACAACGACAGGATTCCGACTCATAATCTGATGTGCCCTCCTATCCAAGGTATCTCTGTCATGCGTAGTTTCAGAAGGAGTACCCAGAAAAGGACTTAATGCTCTTAGAAGATCGCGATCAGATATAACACCAACGAGTTTTCTATTCTCAACCACCAAAAGATGATGAAACGTAAGGTGCTTAAATATTCCACGAATTATAAGCAGCGTGTCATCCATTTCTACCGTGACTACTCTACGGGTCATAATAGAGTCTACCGACGTCACTTGGTTTCCTCCTTAAATTTCACTGCCTTTTTCTTGAATGTACACAGCACGGTTCGTATAAATTTTTTTTGAGAAGCTTCTTTGGTAATTTTGCATACATTGCAGAATAACTTTGTAAAGCAAACAGTGACTTAATTGAGATAGCGTTATATGTTCAGTTATCTATTTACCACGATAACTGGAAATATGCGATTCAATAGGTTTGTACTATAGACAGGAAAATCTCTTTTCAAGGGTAGCTGGCTGATTATGATAGCACTTTGCAGGAACAAATCAATACAAATTCGTTAGTGTAACAACTACAAATAAAAAAAGCCTGAAATGCCATTTCTGACATATCAGGCTATTCTCTAAACTCCCTCATATCGTTTTACACCTCTCTCTTTAAAAGGTTTAAGAAACTTTATTATAATCAGTAACATTTCAAAGACTACGACGCACTTTATATACTTTTTAATATTTGTTGGACGGATCTTATTTTAATGTTACTGATAATTTCAAAGAACTTTTGGAGGGGAACTAAGAGCGGTAGAACAGACACATCTTTAAATTACATTTTTATATCTTGAGGAACGTTTAACCTCATTAACTCTCTCTTAGTTCCTCTCCAATTCTATTATACCACATTATTTGATTTTTGCTAATGCCCCTTTTGGTTTTTTTCACTAAAGTAAGCCCTTTTTTTGTAAACATTGAGGATATTAAAAAAGGCCTCCTGCAGAAGGCCACGGTTCTCACAGACA
>JAUQXU010000443.1 GCA_030837935.1 Candidatus Brocadia sp. | reverse complement strand
CAATAATGATCTTGCGAGGAAGGAACTAGGCTGGCAACCTAAGTACGGATTAGACGACATAATGATTTCGGCCTGGAAATGGCAGCAGAATATTTCAACAATTACGGCAAAATAATTTATAGAATAAAAAAGGGAGAATTAATTTAAATTTAAAAGCCTTAATGCCTATTCATCGGATGCATGAATAGCTAATTCCACTTTGGAAGTTATTCAGACCGTGAAAAGAGCCATAGCCTCCACAAAAGAACTAAAATCGGAACCAGCGGTTACCTTCGAAGAAGGAATCAAGTTATCAACGCAGTATTATAAGAAATTAACAAAATAAAAGTTATCGCTTTGTCCACTGGAAACTCTTTCTTGCGCCTTTTTGACCATATTTTTTCCGTTCTTTCATTCTACTGTCTCGTGTTAAAAAACCACCTTCACGTAAGCTTTCAACGAAGGACGGATTGGATTTAAAGAGGGCACGGGCAATCCCCAGGGATATCGCACCTGCCTGACCAGTTATGCCACCCCCTTTAACATTGGCCAATACATCAAATTCTCCTAATGTTTTAGTAGCTTTCATGGGCAATTGTATAATACCTCTATCTCTATCGATAGGAAAATAACTATCTAAATCTTTATCATTGACCACGATCTTCCCATTTCCCTTTTTTATTCTTACCCTAGCTATAGATGATTTACGTCTTCCTGTGCCCAAAATATATTGTTCTACCGTCACTTTTTTCTCCCTTAATTAATTGCGAATAACCAGTTCTTTTGGTTGTTGTGCTTGATGCGGATGCTCAGCACCCTCATAAATCTTTAATTTTTTTATCATGGCCTTTCCCAGCCTTGATCTGGGTAACATTCGTTTCACCGATCGGTTGAATACCTTTTCTGGCGCTGTTTCTAAAGTTTTTCCAACCATTCGCTTTCTTAAACCACCCTGAAAACCTGTTACATAATAGTGAATCTTTTCCTGCATCTTTTTCCCCGTAAGTCTTACCTTGCTAGCATTCGTAATGATAACAAAGTCCCCCACATCAACATGGGGCGTATATTCGGGTTTATGCTTACCCTGAAGTACTCTGGAAACGGTAGTTAACATTCTCCCCAGGACTTTATCCCTGGCATCTACTATATACCAATTCCTCTTCACACATTCTTTTTTAGCCATAAAAGTATTCATTACAGGTATCCTTTAAACAGTAAAAATTAAAAAGCGCCTTATATTAATGGTAAGGCGCTTTGGGGATTTACAAGACCATTAAATAAAAAAGTTAAAATTATTAATGTTTACAAATACAAGGATCAGTTTTTCCCTTCTCGCAACCCTCTTTACATTTTACATCTTTTGGACAACCGCAGGGTCCTGCAAAAGTATTAGCAACACACACACTGATCATTAATGCACCAACAAAAGCCATCATTACCCCAATATTCTTTAACATTTTTTGTCTCCTTTCCGACAAAAAACTAACGAAGTGAATGCACAATACTGAGTTATTTCTTACAATTACAATCCTTGGATTTTCCGAAACAATGGCTACACGGACATCCTTCTGGACACTCACAAGCACCAGCAATTGCAGAACTGACAAGCGTTGATACATTTGCCACACCAACCCCAAACATAAGTGTACCAAGAACCAGCAATGAGAGATATATTTTTTTCATCTTTCATCATCTCCTCGTCATAAAGCAACTCATTAAAGTTACGTTTTAACTATCATCAGCGCGGTAACTTCTAACGTTTATCTATAAATAATAAATAAAGGTGTGATGAATATATCAAAATATATTATCGTTGTCAATCAGATTTTTCCTGTAGATTAAATTTTAATTGACACAGTAACAACTTTTTTATTACTATAATACACCTTAAATTTAATATCGTTTAAACTTAATTTTGATTACTCACTTCTTCAGGATAAATCTCCTGATATCGTTATGCCACAAGACATCCTGACTGATTTAAGTAGCTTAGATTTAAATACGCCAACTATTGATATTGAGGCTGTTCGTGCCGTAATCCCACACCGATATGAGATGGAACAATTGAGCGGTATTATAAAATTCGATCCCGAACATAAGATTATCGTGGGTTACAAAGATGTGTCAACTAGTGAATTTTGGGTGCGGGGGCACATCCCGGGTCGCCCTTTGATGCCGGGGGTAATTATGCTTGAAGCCGCTGCTCAGCTGTGTACCTATTATTACAAAAAAACCACTCTGGATGACCGATTCCTTGGGTTCGGAGGCATTGATAAAGTTAAATTCCGCGGAAAGGTTATACCGGGCGATAAACTTATTCTCATCGCTAAAAACAAAGAGTTGCGTTCAAGAAGAGCTATCTTTGATACCCAGGGTGTGGTGAATGGTAATCTTGTATTTGAAGGGATCATTATTGGGATGGTGGTGTAATGACTGGTATGTAAGAATCAGGTAATTTGTGAGTAGACCGAGATCCTTAATTCAAAAATGTCTTTAATATGCTTGATAGAATAATCAGGCTTAATATATTTGTGTGGCTCTCTTAGGTATGCCTCATAATGCCTCCCATGTTCAAACATTACCGTAGTTATTCCCAAAGACCTACTGGCAGTTAATTCATCATCAATCTTATCCCCTATGCACATAATTTCTTCTGGCTTTAAATTATACCTGCGCATAACTTTTTGAAAACAGGCCTTTTTTATCTGGTCATTATTTCTATCTGCAACGAGAATATCGTCGAAGTAACCACCACTTAAACCAAGCACATTGATCTTCTTGTCTTGTATTTCTTTCTCCCCGGAGGTAACAAGGATTAGCCTGTAGCCTTGCATCTTGAGTTGTATCAGAGTGTCCGTTACATCCGGAAAGAGGGAAATGTTGGAGATCTCAATATGAATAAATTCTTCCAATAATTCCTTGATATATGAATTTGGAAGATTATAAAGTGCAACAATTTTTTCATAAATATTAACTTTGGTTCCATACTTTTTCTCAATTTCCACCTGCAGGTTATATGCTTCCTCTTCTGAGCAGTTGATTATCTTGGCAATATTTTTGGCTACCTGCCTTCGACCCTGTAACACGAGCGTACCGCTACAATCATAAAGTGTATCATCCAAGTCAAGGATAATGGCCTTAATATTTTTGGAATCTTTTATCATACATCTAATTGGTTATTGCATTAGCTCTGCAAATTACCGCGAGCAGGAGTATTTGGGGCAGAGGGGGGATGGCGGTAACAAACTAAATAGAACCACTCACAATTAAACGTCCGCATCTATCGTATATAGGCTTCGGTGACATATCGGCGCATCATACGGTGAGTATTAAAGTAATAGGCAACTTTGCCGATAGAATTTTTCATGATCTTTATCCATTGACTTCTGTCTTTATAATACATCGGGATGATAATGTTTTCCAGTTTGTTATATAAATCCTCGGCATCTGTAGTATCATTAACGTTTATCAGTGAGGATTCCAGTGGTTTAGGGCCAATAGACCATCCGGTTATTCCCTCCATGTGCCCTTCGATCCACCAGCCATCCAAGATACTAAAATTAATGATACCATTGTGTGCTGCTTTCATGCCACTAGTGCCCGATGCCTCCCGAGGACGCAATGGCGTGTTGAGCCAAATATCTACTCCGGAAACTAATCGTAAGGCCATTTCCATATTATAATTTTTTAAAAATATGACTTTGATTTTATCGTTAATTTTTTTTGTAAGATCAACAATTCTTTTTATGATTTCTTTCCCAGGGGTATCTTTTGGATGTGCCTTTCCTGCATAAATAATCTGAAACGTCCCTTCTTCACTCATTTTTAAAAACCGTTCAAGGTTTGAAAATATTAAATCTGCCCTCTTGTAAGAAGTAAATCTCCTGGCAAATCCGATGGTTAACACGTCTGGACTTAGCTCTACACCAGCGATCTTTTTTACGTAACCGACTAAATCGTATTTAGCGCGGAGATGTGCCTCCCACAACTCACCATCTGGGATAATTTCAGAGCGAACAAACAACTCAGGCTCGTTAGCCCAACCAGGGATGTATTTGTCATATAATTGCTTAAAACTGTCACATACCCAAGTAAATGAATGGACACCATTGGTAATGGCATTAATTTCATAGCCGGGAAACAAATTTTTTGATACTTCACCATGCTTTTTGGCAACACCGTTAACATATTTACTCAGATTTAACGCAAGAAGTGTCATATTGAGATAATGTTCCCCGCCAAGCCTTTTCAATAGCTCTAATGGAACAATCTCCCCAAGAACTCTTTTTACGAGATCATGGGAAAATCGATCATGACCAGCCTCGATGGGGGTGTGGGTTGTGAATACGCACAGGCCTTTCACCTTATCAGTATCCCAGATCCATCGCTCATCCCAAACACTTTCAACATCTCTCTTGTACATCAAGAGCAGTTCGAGGGTCAATAGACTGGCGTGCCCTTCGTTCATATGGTATTTTTTGATATGCAATCCAAGGGTATGAAGTATGCGCACTCCACCAATACCAAGTACAATCTCCTGCTTCAGTCGATAATGCACATCACCCCCGTATAAAATGGCAGTAATCTCCCGATCTTCTTTTGTGTTTTCCTCAACATCAGTGTCGAGATAGAACACATCCACTTCACCGCCAGTAACGCTTGTCACCTTATAGCACCAGGCCTGAATGTAAACACTACGTCCTTCGATTTGAATCACAATCTTTCTAAGAAGACGCGACATAAACCTGGATGGATCCCAATCTACAGCATATTCAATTTGCCTTCCGTCATCGTCAATATCCTGCCGGAAATAGCCTTTTTTTGATAGTAAGGTAACAGCAACAAGTGGTATTTTGAGATCCGCACTTGATTTTATAGTGTCTCCAGCCAGGACACCAAGTCCACCGCTATATGTTGGAATATCGTTGGACAAACCAATTTCCATGGAAAAATAGGCAATCTTTGCTTCGCTATTCATTGATAATTTACAGATTATTCATGGTGTATTGAATAAATTTGGTTTTCCAAAAACTCCAAAACGTACACTTACATATGTATGGGTTTATCAACCACCGCATGGGCAGCCTCCAAGATAGCCTCAGAAAGAGTAGGGTGGGGAAAAATAGTATTCAACAATTCGTGAGCTGTTCCTTCCAAAATAGTAGCAAGCGACATACCCCACATTAATTCACCCACGTTAGGCCCAATAGCATGCACTCCCAGTACCTCCCCGTATTTATCATCCGTAACAATCTTTACAAATCCATCTTCATATTCACCATCAATAATTGCCTTACTATTTGCAATAAGGGGAAACTTTCCCACCCGTGTTTTGTGACTTCTTTTTTCCGCCTCTTCTTGGGTAAGTCCCATACTAGCTACCTGTGGAAGGCAATACGTTACTCCAGGTATGTTCTGATAATTCAATGGGGTAGTCTTTTTACCGACAATATGAGAAACAGCAATCATACCTTCATTCGATGCCTTATGAGCAAGGAGAGGCGGGCCTGTGATATCACCAATGGCAAAAAGCCCTGTTTTGCTGGTTTCCATAACCTCATTGGCTTGAAGATGTTTTCCTTTAAAACTTAGTGATAATTTTTCTATTCCAATGCCAGCTAACGCAGGTTTCCTGCCTAAGGCGAGGAGTAAATGGTCGGCTTCTATAAATTCATTATTTCCGGTTGCGGTAGGGGGATGAGGTGCAGTGTTTTTTCTTTTTATCTCCGCACGAACGCCATTATCTATTGTAACCTTTTCTAAAGAGGTGTTTGTCAGGACATTGATACCTCTTTTGGTAAATATTTTTCGCAAAGTGGCACTAATTTCTTTATCCTCTGCAGGAAGGATGTCCTCCAAGAGTTCAATAATGGTCACCTTCGTTCCCAAGACATTAAAGAAGTGCGCAAATTCCATTCCAACAGCGCCGCCGCCTGCTATAATGATGGATTTGGGAATTTCTTCCCACACTAATATATCGTCACTGGTAAGCACGTATTTCCCATCGTACAGAATATTATCGGGAATGAGGGGAACAGAACCCGTAGCCAATATAACATTTTTCGTAGTTATTTTACCAACGTCCGTTCCATTTTTTTTTACTACGACGCTCCCCGGTGATGTGAGCTCTCCTTCACCTAAAAAAAGTTCTACATTATTTTTCTTAAGAAGAAATTGTATCCCTTGAAATAATCGGTTAACAACACCCTCTTTGCGTCGATGAAACTGGGAATAATTAATCCTTATATTATCAAAGGCAATTCCAAATTCTTTTGCCCTGAGGAACCGCATATAGAGGTCTGATGAATGGAGGAGTACCTTTGTTGGGATACAACCCCGATGCAAACACGTACCACCAACCTTATCCTTTTCAACAAGAGCAGTTTTTATTCCTAACTGGGCGGCTTTGATTGCTGAAACATAACCTCCAGGCCCACCACCAATGATTACAAGATCGAAGGCAGAGATTCTTTCGGGCAACTATCCCTCCTTTTTCCAAGTAAACAGGATTACAAATATAAGTGCAATAGCAATAATCATAATTGTCTTTGGGCTAATATCCGGGATAATTGATTTTTCCATTGACAGAGATAATAATTTGCCAATCATAACAATTTCACCTCCTTTTTAAAATTAAAGATTTATGGGCGAAGATCAATTAGTTAAAAGATATTTATCGGAATGAGTCACTCTATGCAAATCCATGATATTTATTATCTTTATCTTAAATTGATATTCTTCTTGTGGACATTCTTTTTCAATCTTTTCCAACTTCGGTGTGTAACCATTCAGAACAGCAACTACACTCTTTGAAACTGCTTTGCCAATAATCTGGTAACCTGTATCTGCCGTTGCATCATAAATGGCAATAGCTACATTCGGATTTTTATAAATATTTTCAATCGTTTTTTTGCAAAACCATGACTTGAAGACTATATGCTCATTATCAGGCAAAAAGGTCAAATCCTTTGCTACTGCAAGATGTACCTCTCCACTTTGATTTGAGGTTGCCACATAAAAGAGTTCTACTCTTTTGACAAAATTTCTAATGCGGTCCAGAATATCTTCCATTAGGCTCTTACCGAACACAAAACCCATAATATAAAGGCACATCAATTGTGAAAAGATTGATGTGCCTTTATATGAGCTCGCATTCAAAAATACGTATTTATTTGTGCTATGTAGTGACAGTTTCCATAAGGGGTTTTGAGACAGTTACAGCATTTGATTTATACCAATCGGTGTAATAATCACCCGAGTCATACAATTCTTTTAAATTCTGCAAGACTTGTTCGAACACTTGCTTCCAATCAGAACCTACCCTGAATGCAAACATAGAATTTCTCGGATTTTTCGTTGTCTTAATAGAATTCCTGAAACGGGTCCTTAAGTTATCACCCGCATAAATATGATCATAGATATATTGCATACCCTCAATAAAGTCTTCTAATGTCATATCCACAAAACGATGAACCACATGTGCTGTATCATAGTATTGCCAATCTTCCGGGTAATTTTTCCTGAATATCCTCTTTTCTGAATCTAATCTCGCATAGAGTTGTGTCTTGGGAAATGGGCAGTTAATACCAAAGGTCAGAATATCAATATTATTCTCCAATATGAAATCGGTCATTCTCTTAAAGGAATCTTTGTCATCTCCATCTGCCCCAAATACAACTGACCCCCAAACAACTAAGCCTGCATTATGTATCTTTTGAATACAATCAAAATAACTATCCGTCCCCAACTTCAGGTTTACCCGTTTATTCATCTTCTGTAAAACAGCTTCATTGGTAGATTCGATGCCGATAAGCATACCAAAATTACCACTCTTGGCCATATAATCCAGAGTTTCTGGATCCTGAGAAATGTTCAACGCTGTGAATCCCAGCCAGTCTTTATGAATCCCGCGTTCCACCATTCCCTTGAAAAGGTCCCGCGCCCGTTCGTTTGATTTCTTACCATGGCCATAGAAGTTATCCTCTGCTAACATTAAACCCGTATAATCTGTTGCCGCCATCTCATCAAGCACATCCTCATAAGGTCTTTCCCTGAATTTTCTTCCCTGGAAAGTGGGTACGCTGCAGAAATCACAATAATTCGGACATCCCTTGGTTGTGACGATGGAAGAAAATTTATAATTATATTTTTTCCTCATAAGTTCCCGATTGGGATATACCTTTTTCATCAGGCTGAGGGGGGGTAATCCACCCTGATAAACCTTTTTTAGTTTTCCTTCTTCAAAATCTTTTATGACCTGTGGCCATACTTCTTCCGCTTCACCAACAAAAACAGAGTCAACATAATTTGCAGCTTCTTCAGGTACTACGGATGCATGTATTCCACCCATAATTACGGTCATACCCTTTTTCCTGCATGCAGTCGCAATCTTATATGCCCTGGGAGACTGGTAGGTAACAGCGGTAATACATACAAGGTCAACAGGCTTAAAGGTAATTTCTTCATTATCATCTATTGCCAATTCGAGATTCTCGTCGATAACGTCAAAT
>JAUQXU010000442.1 GCA_030837935.1 Candidatus Brocadia sp. | reverse complement strand
GGTTATAATAATCTCTGCGACTTCCCGCTGCTCCGGGTGAGCTGCACTATTACAACAAAAGGCATGGGATGTTTAAATGGGTGCGAGACTACAGAATATAATTTTTTTATCTATGTATACCTTGCTTGGGCTATGGGTTATTTATACTTTTTTCAGGCCGGGGAAAACAGCTGAGGTCGTTTTCAGTATTGGAGCAGGCGCGAACGAAATCAGAATGGTAAAGAATCTTCTGGAGAAATTCGAGGTAAAAAATCCTACCGTAAAAGTAAAATTGAATATCCTGCCTGCACCTACAGACCAACAACACCATTATTATTTAACTACGTTAGGGGCAAAATCTCCAGATATCGATGTGGTAAGAATTGATACGATTTGGATTGCCGAATTTGCATCTGCCGGATGGTTAGAGTCACTTGAAAGTTACCTAACCGCAGAGAATCGGGCATCTTTTATTCCCATAATTGAGAAAATAAACGTTATACAGAGTAATCTTTATGCCCTGCCCTGGGATGCTAATATTGGACTCTTATACTACAGAAAAGATTTATTAGAAAAATACCATGAAAATCCACCGGCCACATGGAAAGAACTCATAAATACCAGTAAGAAAATCTCTTCATCTGAGCATATTTACGGTTATCTCTGGCAGGGGAAACAATACGAAGGGCTGGTGTGTAATTTTATTGAATTCATAGGGAGCAACAATGGAGGGATAATTGATGTTAACGGCAAGGTGATTGCTAATTCTGTAAAAAATAAAAGGATTTTAGATTTTATGCACGATTTAATCTGGAAGTATCGAATATCACCGCCAAACACCCACAGTGAACTTATGGAAGAATCCTCAAGACATTTATTTCAACAAGGTAAAAGTCTTTTTTTGAGAAACTGGACGTATGTGTGGGATTTGTGTCAGAAAGACCCTTTCCTAAAAAATAAAGTAGGGGTATCACAGTTGCCAAAATTTGTTAGCAACTCATCTGTCTATGGAGGATGGCACCTTGCGATCAATGCGCATTCAAAGAAAAAAGAAAAGGCATGGCAACTTATTGAGTTCTTGACTTCCAATGAATCACAAAAGGAATTAGCTATGAATTTATCCTGGGCGCCAACGAAAACTCTGTTGTATAAAGATCCAGAGGTACTTCAAAAATTGCCTTTTCTTCCCATAGTAGAAAGATCTCTTAGAAATGTCCAAATACGTCCTAATGTTCCTTATTACCAGTGGGTTAGCGATATTCTGCAAGAACATATTAATAGGGTATTATCAAATCAAACAAGCAGCCAGAAAGCATTACAAAACATTCAAAAAAGACTAACATATATTCAAAATGAATTTGCCCGGAACTAAACTTCCTTTTCTGTTTTTATTGCCAGGCATAGCATTGCTGCTGGCGTTTAGTTTTATACCATTTGTAGATACCCTTTTCATTTCTTTCAAAAATGCAAAATTAATTTTACCTCAGGAAAGATTTTCGGGACTTAATAATTATCATGCAATTTTAACTGATACTCGTTTTTGGTATTCACTTTCCACTACGCTCTCGTATACTTTCGTTTCAACATTTCTCGAAGCCGTCATGGGCTTGTGTTTGGGAATTGTGATGAATCGATTATCGCCGAAAAATAACTTTTTAAGAGTCCTTATATTTGTTCCGTGGATAATCCCGACGGTAGTAACGGCCAGGATATGGCAATGGATGTTTGACTACAATTTGGGAATCATAAACTATTTCTTCGAAGTTCTTGCGATAAAAAGAATCAGTTGGCTTGGAGACCCTTTCCTGGCCTTCTTTTCTCTCGTTATTGCTGATGTCTGGAAGACAACTCCCTTTGTAGCTATTATTATATTAGCTGGCCTTTCTGCCATCCCGCAAGAAATATATAAGGCATCTATTGTTGATGGTGCGAATAGCTGGCAACGATTCCGTTTTATAACACTGCCATTGATCTTACCAGTATTAGGGGTAGCCATTTTATTCAGGGCTATAGATGCCTTAAGAATTTTTGACCTTGTTTATGTACTCACGGGTGGCGGACCAGGAGGTTCAACAGAGACCTTATCTGTTTATGCCTACAAACTCTTTTTTTATAAGGGAGATTTTGGGCAGGGGGCAGCCGCCTCTGTAATCATTTTGCTTTTGGTTGCGGGATTTAGCTATTTTTATACGAAGAAGTCTTTTACTGAAGAACAAAAAAACACCTGATTCCAGGAAAATAAAATAATGTCGGAACCAGATTTTTGTTTCTTACCCTTTCTTATTCTGATATGAAATTCAAAGAACTTTCCAATTATCTCAAAGGCATATGGAGTTGAGGCGGATAAGGTAAAAAAGTTTTATAAAGAAAAAGGAGATTTGGGTAATGTAGCTGCCGCGTACGCCGAAAATTCCAAATTCCAAATTTCAAACTCCAGACAACTATCAGTAACAGAAGTTTATGAGATATTGACGGAGATAGCACATGAGGAAGGAGAGGGAAGTCAGGAGAGAAAGATCGAAAAAACTGCAAAATTATTATCTGATCTTGACCCTTTGAGTGCAAAGTATGTTGTAAGAATACTTGTAGGAAAACTTCGACTCGGATTTTCAGACATGACCATACTTGATGCCCTGTCGGTTATGCTAATGGGAGATCAGCGTTGTCCGGTTAAGTAATTGCGAATGAGCGGCATTGTTGTTCTTTGAGATTATCGAGACCTGTCTGCTGACAGGCGGGATTTGGTATATTGTTTTCGAGATCGCGGGCTTCGTTTTGTATTTTGATACGCAACTCTCGAACCCTTTTAATACGGACCTTTTCTTTGTAATGTTCGTGACAATAGATTGCAAGAAGGAGATAGGTTATGAGGCCTCCAAGTATTTGTGCCAGTAATCCGCGTTTACTTCTTGCAATAAGATGATACACTTTGAGATGGCGTTTCCACCAGCCGAAAAATATTTCAATGTTCCATCGGAGCTTTGCCATCAGTGAAAAAGAGTTTTGATGGAATCGATTGGTTGATGTCAAAGCCAAGATGCACTTTGGCCTTCTTGCAGTCATTACGGTAGTCGGCCCAGTGCATGGAAAGAACCGCATCGATCAATGAGCCGTCAATGGCTACGAGATTTCCCAGTTCTGCGTGCTCCCTGGGCAGGATTTTCGCTGCTTTAGCTTGAAAATGAACACATTCCAGAAATGAACAGGAAGACCTTCCAAAAGGTCCAGAGGAGGTATTACCGAAACATGCAAAGGAAATTTATATGAAAGCTCATAACAATGCGCTTGAACAATACAAAGATCCGAAGAAGCACCGGGGGCAAGTCGTCTCTTGAGGAGGTGGCCCACAAAGTCGCTTGGGTTGCAGTCAGGAAGGAATCCGTCATTTATCGGTACATTGCATTAACATTATCGGATATATTAAGAAAGATTTTTGTAGACATGGGAACTGCACAAAAAGACACCAGGATAGTCCAAAACCCAAGACTGAAATCTAAATATTTGGATTTTTCTTCAATGTTATTTACAAAAATAGCCTTCCACTTCAATCGCCGTGTTACTATGTAAATACTGATATTGTGAATAATTAGAGCATTTCTTGATTTTTATTTTTGAAGGTTATAGTTTTGGTACAATAATTGTTTTTTTAAGTTCTTGTGATGTAAGACATACCCCAGTTATGATAATTGCGGAGGGAGATTGAAAATGGGATGAGGTCAAATTTCAAGTTGCTGCATAAGAAAAATGGGAACTGATTATCTTGCTTATTCTTTATTAGATTTAATCGTTGATAATTATTTTATAGCCCTGAAATGCCTGGAAAAAAGGTAGAGTTTTTGGAAGAAAAATTAGTTTCTCATCCAACACCAGAAATCTTACAAATAATTTACCATTTGAAAAGAAACATGATATTCTTGCGTAAATCAGTCTGGTACTTTACGGGAGGTGATTGGTAGCCTGGAAACTGGAAAGAGGCGAATCATCGCGGTTAAAGAATCCACCAGAATATATTTTAGAGACGTTTATGACCATACAATTCATATAATTAATACCATCGAGACATTCCGAGATATGATTACCGGAATGCTTGAGATTTATCTCTCAAGTATCAGTAATAGATTGAATGCGGTAATGAAGGTACTAAGGATTATCGCTACGGTATTTATGCCGCTTATCTTCATGAGTCTATACAAAATTTTTAAAAGATAGTAAAGATATCTGTAGGGAATAGGTATGGAGAATAAAGAACTTGAAGGAACAGATAAAAAAATTTGCCTATGCTGGAAGGATATAATTACGTGGTATATTGCACCATTGGGAAGTATATTTGTTGCAGCGGCTATTGGAATTTCGGGGTTCTTAGGTTCAAACTATCTCAAGGAAAGAAGGGCTGTCAAAGCACGTACTGAAAAGAGCTACCTGACTCTGGAAGCATTGCGAATATACTCAGAGTTAATTAGCAAACAGGAGGAGGCGGAGAGTGCATTACGGAAAGATATGTTTAATTCCATTATGAGTTCATTTTCTGCCTCAGAAAAAGTGCCAATTGAAGAACTCATATTAAATTTTAGACTCCTTACCTATAATTATAATGAATCATTAAATATTAAACCTTTTTTTTTATTCATGAGGAATAAAACATTAAATTCTTATATGTCTAGTATGTCTAGCGAGGAATATTTAGAACATTTGGAGGATATTGCACGATGGGTTATTGCAAGGCAAATGTGGGTTTTGGAAGATGATGGTGAATGTTTTTTTAGAATAGTTGATTTTGATTTACTGCGCCAAAATCGGGCATGTCTTTTACTCCAAGACGAAACACTCATACTTGAAGGTATAGAAAGAAACTTTAAAATTGCTGTGTTAGAAGTTAATAATAAAATGAAAGAAATAAAGGTTAGATTAGAAATCAAAACATCAAGAAAATCAGATCATGAACCCGATATAAAAGTAGCGGAATTTTGGGTAGGTTTCTTTGGTTTTCCCATGATTGATAATATTCACTTATCCCATGGGCAAAAGTGTGCGGTTGTACTTAATCAATTTACAGAAACATCTGCCGATATTACTTTAGTGATATTTCCCGATGCCCTTTCAGGTATGAAAGGGATACCATATTATCATGAAGCGGTACAACACATTCTTGAAACAGGTGAACTGATGGGAGAGAAAGATTTTAAAAAATCATGGTCACTTGAATAAATATTATCAATTAATTTTGTATCCCATTGAAAATGTTATACCTGAAAATTTATCAGTAAATTTTCTACTTTTTATAGATGTTTTAGAGAAGGAATCGATAACGATATCCGCAGAGTACGGAGGAGTTCAGTTAAAAGCATAAGAAGAAAAACTCTATCGTAACTTAGAAGATTATTTTAGCACGACATAGGAGGATAACAAAATATGCCCGAGCTTCGAAATGACCCTGTTTCTGGTCGTGGGTAATCATTGCTATAGAAAAAACTATGCATCGATATGATATTCTCTCTTTGAAAATCGATCTTTGCATACAAGCAGTAAGGTGAAGAGGCTCTTCACCCTATAGTTATGATCCAAAATTCCACGTCAGGCATGGGCGGTTTACCGCTTGTGCTAAAACATGCGTCTTCGCTTCAATACGTGTTTTTAGCAGAGTAATGTTCTTTATTATAAAAAGGAGAATAAAACAGTTAAACTGAGGAAAAAAGTGGGACAAATACGAGGAATTACCAGATATCGACATATTAAAAATTAACAAAAAAGGCAGCTCGTAAGAGTTGCCTTTTTATTTTAAATAGTTACCTTTATCAAAAGACTTTTCACTATGCCTGTCTTAGTCAAACATATATAATAATTTGACCATAAATCAATAAGTTACATTATATAACAAAATAAAGGATAAATTTTTTCATTACTTAAAAATGCAAATCGGAGTAAATTGTTTAGATAATAGGCGATACGAATTTGTTGTATGGGCTCCTCTTCAGGGTCAGGTATCATTAAAAGTAGTTTTGCCATGCAAAAAAACTATTCCTATGGAAAAAAATTCTCTGGGATATTGGAAAACAACCATTAGTGATTTAACTCCAAATATCTCTTACTATTATCGGCTCGATGACAAAAGAGACAGACCCGATCCCGCATCCCATTATCAGCCTCATGGTGTCCATGGCCCCTCTCAAGTAATAGATCATTCCTTCCGCTGGGAAGATGGGAATTGGAAAGGATTTGATCTTTCTGAAATGATCATCTATGAACTTCATGTGGGAACATTCACACCCGATGGAATCTTTGATGCAGTAATTTGTCGTCTTGATGAATTGAACGATCTGGGGTTAAATACCTTAGAGATAATGCCCGTTGCCCAATTTCCGGACGAAAGGAACTGGGGTTATGATGGAACGTATCCTTATGCAGTACAAAATTCCTATGGCGGTCCAAAAGGCTTTAAACGCTTAATAAATGAATGTCATAAAAAAGGCATCGCGGTTATACTTGATGTAGTTTACAATCACCTCGGACCAGAAGGCAATTATCTTAGGGACTTCGGACCTTACTTTACGGATAAATATAAAACGCCGTGGGGCGATGCAATAAACTTTGATGATAAATATTCTTGTGAGGTAAGAAACTTTTTTATTGAAAATGCCATTCACTGGTTCAGACATTATCACGTGGATGCCCTTCGCCTTGATGCTATTCATGCCATATTTGACATGGGGGCGAAACACTTTCTCTCTGAGCTTTCAGAACGGGTCGAAGAATTTTCCCAAAAACAGGGAAGAAAATACTACCTCATCGCTGAAAGTGATTTAAATGATTCCCATGTTCTAATACCAAGAAAATCCTGGGGATATGGTATCGATGGAGTATGGTGTGATGACTTTCATCACTCGCTTCATACCCTTCTTACCGGGGAAAATCGCGGATATTATCATGATTTCGGAAAGATTGCGCACATGGCAAAGTCCATGAAAGAGGGTTTTGTCTATTCAGGAGAGTATTCCGAGTTTAGAAAGAGAAATCATGGTAATTCTTCGAGGGATATACCTGCACAACAAATGGTTGTTTTCTCACAAAACCACGATCAGATAGGTAACAGGATGCTGGGGGAAAGGCTCAGCACCCTTGTATCGTTTGAGGCTCTTAAGCTTGCCGCCGGAATAGTCCTTCTTTCCCCCTATATACCCCTTCTCTTTATGGGAGAAGAGTATGGTGAGGATGCCCCATTCCTCTACTTTGTAAGCCATTCCGATCATGCCCTTATTGAGGCGGTGCGACAGGGAAGGAAGAAAGAGTTTGGTGAGTTCAAATGGCAGGGTGAACCGCCAGACCCACAGAGTACAGAAACATTCCTGAAATCAAAGATAAACTGGAATAAAAGAATGGGAGGTAACCACAAAGTTTTATTGAACTTTTATAAGAATTTGATACCGTTAAGGAAAACAAACCCTGCCCTTTCATATCCCGACAAAAAGAGCTTCATTGTGGATAGTCTCGAAAAACAAAAGATCATACGTATGAGAAGGTGGAATGGCTCTCATGAAGTATTTTTTATTTTCAATTTCAACTGTTCTGAGGTAAAGATCGTCCCTTCGATCATTGAAGGCAGATGGAATAAAATACTGGATTCCTCAGAAAAAATATGGAATGGACCTGGGTCGCTTCTCCCAAAGGAACTAAACTCGGGAAATGAAATAACCATAAAGGGACAGAGTTTTGTTCTGTATAATAAAGAGAAACGTTGATACGGTACGTTAACGTTGTATAAGGGATCTTTTAATGCATATTAACGGAAGAAAAAGAGTTGTTATTGAGAAT
Organism: Candidatus Brocadia sp.; assembly: GCA_030837935.1. Lineage (GTDB taxonomy): Bacteria > Planctomycetota > Brocadiia > Brocadiales > Brocadiaceae > Brocadia. The sequence goes on along the minus strand of JAUQXU010000442.1, from coordinate 17,145 downwards.
GTAAAGCCAGAGATCGATAGTGGTCGTTTTCCCATTAAAAGAGTCGTTGGAGAAAAGGTAGTAGTTACTGCAGATATTTTTGCCGATGGACATGATGCCGTTTGGGCAAATGTTTTATATAAATATCAGAACGATAATACGTGGCGCGAAATTCCTATGTCGTTTTTGGAAAATGACCGGTGGCAGGGAGAATTTATTGTTGAAGAAATGGGAATTTATACGTATACGATTGAAGGCGGCGTAGATCACTTCAAAACCTGGCAGAATGATCTCAAAAAAAAATATGATGTCAACCGGGATATAAAGATCGAATTACTCATAGGAATTCAACACATTCAAGATATATTACAAAGAGTACCTGGAGATGCTAAAAAAAAACTGTTAGAGTATATAGATTTTTTAAAAAAAGAAGAAAACAGACGCGAGTCGGTGACAATTGCTTTAGGGGAGGAACTCGGTAACCTGATAAAGAAATATCCGGATAAGCAGTCGGCTACGAATTATGGAAGGAAGCTTACCATAGTAGCAGATAGAAAAAAAGCCCTTTTTAGTGCATGGTATGAACGATTCCCAAGGTCATGTTCTCCGGAAGCCGGTAAACATGGAACATTCAAAGATTGTGAAAACATCCTTCCGGATATAGCAAGGATGGGTTTTGATGTATTTTATCTCCCGCCCATTCATCCGATAGGGAAGACGAACCGCAAAGGCAAGAATAATTCAACTGTGGTTAATCCTGATGATGTAGGAAGCCCCTGGGCAATAGGGTCTGACGAAGGTGGGCATAAGGCTGTTCTTCCTCAGATTGGAACCAGAGAAGACTTTGAAAGGCTATTAAATAGAGCGAAAGAGTATGCTATAGAAATAGCGATTGATTTAGCATTTCAATGTTCACCCGATCATCCTTATGTTAAAGAACATCCCGAGTGGTTTCATTGGCGTCCTGACGGTTCTGTACAGTATGCTGAAAATCCACCGAAAAAATATGAAGATGTACTTCCCTTAAATTTTGAAACAGAACAGTGGCAACAACTATGGGATGAATTAAAGAGTGTCGTGGTCTTCTGGGTAGAAAGAGGTGTCCGCATATTCAGGGTTGATAACCCACACACGAAGCCGTTTTTTTTCTGGGAGTGGCTGATAAAGGAAGTAAAGAGTAAATACCCTGATGTTCTCTTTCTTTCAGAGGCCTTCACAAGACCAAAGGTTATGTACTATCTTGCAAAACTCGGATTCACGCAATCCTACACCTATTTCACCTGGAGGAATACAAAGCGGGAATTTATCGAGTACATTACCGAGCTTGTTCAGACCGACGTGAGAGAGTATTTCAGGCCTAACTTCTGGCCCAACACCCCCGACATCCTTCCAGAACACCTCCAGTACGGAGGCAGGCCTGCATTTATGATCAGACTTATTCTCGCCGCAACCTTATCATCCAACTATGGTATCTTTGGTCCTGCCTTTGAACTCTGTGTTAGCGAGGCAATTCACGGGAAGGAAGAGTATCTCAATTCAGAAAAATATGAGGTAAAACACTGGGAATGGGATAGACCAGGGAATCTCAAAGATTTTATTGCTCAGGTTAACCGGGTAAGAAAGGAAAACCCTGCCCTTCAGACCACAGGAAATGTGCAGTTCTACGAAATAGACAATGAATATCTTATCGCTTACGGAAAGGCAACGGAAGATTTTTCTAACATACTCCTGGTTGTGGTAAATCTTGATCCCTATCACAACCAGTCGGGATGGGTAAGAGTCCCTATTAGCAAATTTGGAATAGATGCAGACCAGCCATACCTCGTTCATGATCTGTTAAGCGATGGCAAATATATCTGGCATGGAGAAAATAATTATGTGGAACTCAAACCACATGATATGCCAGCCCATATTTTCAAAGTAAGGAAGAAATTGAAAAGAGAAACTGATTTTGATTATTTCCTGTAAGGAGAATCGATAATGCCCCAAAAAGTGGTTTATACTGAAAACGATCCCTTCTGGTATAAGGATGCCATCATATACGAGCTTCACGTAAAGGCTTTTTCTGACTTCAATGACGATGGCATTGGGGATTTTAAAGGACTGACTGATAAGTTAGACTATCTCGAACATCTTGGTATAACTGCCATATGGCTCCTTCCCTTTTATCCCTCTCCCCTTAAGGACGATGGATATGATATAGCAAATTATTTTGGCGTCCATCCTGATTATGGCTTATTAAGGGATTTCAAGGAATTTGTCAAAGAGGCCCACAAAAGAGGGATACGGGTTATTACAGAACTGGTTTTAAACCATACTTCTGAACGGCATGTCTGGTTTCAGGGGGCAAGGAAGGCGAAACCAGGCTCTGCATTGAGGAATTTTTACGTTTGGAGCAGTACTTTGGAAAGGTATCAGGATGCCAGGATAATATTCAAAGATTTTGAATCGTCAAACTGGACATGGGATCCCGTAGCAAAGTCTTACTACTGGCACCGCTTTTATGCGCATCAGCCCGATTTAAACTTTGACAACCTCCTTGTGCAAAAGAAAATCCTGAGAGTTATTGATTATTGGCTGGATATAGGTGTTGATGGGTTCCGTTTGGATGCCGTTCCTTATCTCTTTGAAAGAGAAGGAACAAACTGTGAAAATCTGCCTGAGACCCATGAATTCCTGAAGAAGCTCAGGGCGCATGTAGACAACGCATTTAAAAACAAGATGCTTCTTGCAGAGGCAAACCAGTGGCCGGAGGATGCAATAGCCTATTTTGGGAAAGGAGACGAATGCCACATGGCCTTCCACTTCCCTTTGATGCCAAGACTATTCATGGCGATCTGGATGGAAGACAGATTTCCCATAATTGACATCTTTGAACAGACCCCATCGATACCCGATGCGTGTCAATGGGCGCTCTTTCTGAGAAACCATGACGAACTTACCCTTGAGATGGTAAGCGATGAAGAAAGAGATTATATGTACAGGGTCTATGCAAGAGACCCCGTTGCAAGAATAAATCTTGGTATCCGGCGGCGTCTTGCCCCGCTTCTTGGAAACAACAGGAGGAAGATAGAGCTTATGAATGCACTTCTCTTTTCCCTTCCCGGCACCCCCATTATTTACTACGGAGATGAGATTGGCATGGGAGACAATTACCACCTTGGGGACAGAAATGGTGTAAGAACCCCCATGCAGTGGAATGTGGACAGGAATGCAGGCTTTTCCAGGGCAAATCCGCAGAAACTCTTTCTTCCTATTATCATGGACCCGGAGTATCACTACGAAGCCGTTAATGTTGAGAATCAGGAAAGAAATCAGGCGTCTCTTCTCTGGTGGATGCGAAGGGTTATTGCAATGAGGAAGCGTTTTAAGGCTTTTGGAAGAGGGAGTATTGAGTTCTTGTTTCCAGATAACCCAAAAGTAATTGCATTCATACGTCGTTATCAAGACGAGAACATTCTTGCGGTAGTCAATCTCTCCCGATATCCACAGGTAGTAGAACTGGACCTTTCACGGTTTTCCGGATATCGGCCAGAGGAAGTATTCAGCAGAAATAAATTTCCCAGGATAACGGAAGCGCCTTATATATTTACGATCGGTCGTCATGATTATTATTGGTTTGCCTTACAAAAAGCAGATGATAGCGTAAGGTTCGGAAAGATACGAACTATCCCTGAATTGAGCGTGAGCGGAAGTTGGGAATTAGTATTTGAGGGGAAAACAAAAGAAACGTTAGAAAGGGAAATATTGCCTCCTTATATAAAGATGTGCAGGTGGTTTGGTGGTAAGGCCCAGGAGATGCAAGGGATTAAAATCATCGAAACTATTTCACTCAGTGAAAATTCTTGTGTTACGCAACTTCTTCTGATCGAGGTCAGATATACCACGGAACTATCCGATACATACCTTCTTCCCCTTTCCTTTTTATCCGGAGACAAGGCGGAAAGTATTGTAATTGAAAATTTCCCGGCGGTAGTTGCGCATCTAAAGACCGAAAGCGCCGAAGGCATTATTTATGATAGTATCTATAATGAAGAATTTCGCAAACATCTCCTGAGCATGTTTGCGCGAAAACATACTGTTCGTGGTTTCAATGGATATCTTGTTACCTATACGGGAAAGACTTTTAAAAAGTATAAACTAAAAGAAATTCTGTCAGAAAAATCACAGGTTCTCAAAGCTGAACAGAGCAATTCGTCGTTTCTTTATGGCAAAGAACTCTTTTTTAAATTGTATAGACGGCTGGACGAAGGAATAAATCCCGATTTAGAAATCGGAAGGTTCCTCACCGAGAAGGCTTCTTTCTCTCGTATCCCTTCATTTGCCGGAGCAATAGAATACAGAAGACAAGGCGCTGAACCAGTGGTCATCGGTATGCTTCAGGCATTTATTCCTAATCAGGGAGATGCCTGGACATATACCCTTGATTGGGTGGGAAGATATTTCGGCAGAGTCCTCGCCAAAAGAACCGAAATTCAGGAAATGCCAACGGCACCATCCTCTCTTTTAGAGATTGCTTTTCAAGAAATACCTTTACTTTTTCAGGAATTAATCGGGGGTGTCTATATTGAAATGATAACCCTCCTGGGAAAAAGAACGGCAGAACTTCACTTGTCGCTTTCTTCCGAAACAGAAGATCCTGATTTTAGGCCTGAACCTTTCTCGGTGCTTTACCAAAGATCCCTTTATCAATCTATGCAACTTCTTACAAAAAAGGTTTTTGCACTTGCAAGAAAAAATCTGAATAATTTACCGGACAATCTAAAAGGGTCAATGAACGAGATATTGAATTTTGAAAAAGAGATCATGAGTCGTTTTAGTGTTCTTTTCAAGAGAAAACTATCTGCGATGAAGATAAGAATCCATGGAGATTATCACCTTGGGCAGGTTCTTTACACAGGAAATGATTTTGTTATCATTGACTTTGAAGGAGAGCCCGCAAGGACTTTGACCGAAAGGAGACTGAGGAGGTCGCCATTAAGAGATGTGGCAAGTATGATACGATCCTTTCACTACGCAGCCCACACAGCGCTTCTCAAGCATGCATCCGTTAGACCGGAAGATATTCCGGTACTTGAACCCTGGCTCAATCTCTGGTACAGATATGTTGGGGGCACCTTTTTAAGGTCATACCTCAATACAGCAGGAAATGCCCCTTTTATCCCCAAAGACAAGGAAGAGCTCAATGTCATGCTAAGAGCCTATCTTCTGGAAAAGGCGGTTTATGAGCTCGGATACGAATTAAACAATCGGCCTGAATGGGTGATTATCCCATTAAAGGGGATAAAAAATTTGCTGGAGGTCCGATAGCATGAATTAGGCCTTCAACAACTTCCCCCCGTTTACGGGGGGGATTATGGGGGGTGAAATTCCTTAGCATCAAGATAGCTACAACCTTAGTTAAACGTAAAGAGTAAAAATCAAAATACGAGAAAGGGGAAAAACCTTAGGGCGTAATACTATGGACAGATATATTTGCATACACGGACACTTCTATCAGCCACCAAGGGAAAATCCGTGGCTTGAAGCAATAGAAATACAGGACTCTGCTTTTCCTTACCATGACTGGAATGAGAAGATCAACGCCGAATGCTACGCCCCGAATTCTGCATCCAGAATTTTGGATGGAGAAAAACGTATCATGGATATTGTCAGCAATTATAGCAGGATAAGCTTCAATTTTGGCCCTACCCTCCTTTCGTGGATGGAGGCATATGTTCCTGATATCTATCAGGCAATACTTGATGCGGACAGGCAAAGTATGGAATGGCGTTCGGGACATGGTAATGCAATTGCGCAGATTTATAATCATATTATCATGCCCCTTGCCAATACCCGTGATAAACGCACTCAAATAATGTGGGGTATAAAGGATTTTGAGTACAGGTTTAAGCGTTCCCCCGAAGGTATGTGGCTCTCAGAAACCGCAGTCGATATGGAAACGCTGGACATTCTTGCGGAACATGGCATAAGGTTTACCATCCTTGCTCAGCATCAGGCATTCAGGGTAAGAAAGATTAATTCTGAAAAATGGAAAGATGTAAGTGGAGTGCGTATCGATCCTACAAGGACATATGTATGTAAATTGCCTTCAGGCCGTAGTATAAATATCTTTTTTTATGACGGACCGATATCTCAGTCAGTAGCGTTTGAAAACTTACTAAATCGGGGAGAAGATTTTGCAAACCGGCTGTTGGGCGGTTTTTCCACCACAAGGAAATGGCGCCAGATTCTCAATATCGCAACAGATGGAGAGTCCTATGGGCATCATCACAGATTCGGAGATATGGCTCTTTCCTTTGCCCTTAATCATATTGAGTCTCAGGGACTTGCAATGCTGACCAATTATGGGGAATACCTCGAAAAGCATCCGCCAGCACACGAAGTTGAAATACACGAAAATACCTCATGGAGCTGTATGCATGGCATAGAACGATGGAAAAGTAACTGTGGATGTAAATCCGGCAATCATCCGGGATGGACACAGGAATGGCGGGCTCCGCTGCGTGACGCTTTTGACTGGTTGAGAGATCAAATAGCAGTTAAATATGAGCAAAAGGCAAAAGAATATCTTAAAGATCCATGGAAAGCACGGGATGAATATATAACGCTTCTTCTGAACCCCTCGGAAGAAAACACAAACAAATTATTTGAAAGGCATGCAGCAAAAATTCTTCGTGAAGATGAAAAAATAGTAATTCTTAAATTACTCGAAATACAAAGACATGCTATGCTGATGTATACAAGCTGCGGATGGTTTTTTGATGAGCTCTCAGGCATTGAAACTGTCCAGGTTATTCAATATGCAGGAAGGGCAATTCAACTATCAGAAAATGTTTTTAGCGAGAGCATGGAAAGTATGTTTTTAAACAAACTTTCCAAAGCACAAAGCAACTTACCCGAGCATAAAGATGGCACCCACGTTTATGAGAAATTCATCAAACCCGCTATGATAGATGCCAAAAAGGTTGGTGCGCACTATGCCATCAGTTCACTCTTTGAGGATTACCCGGAAAAGATTAAGATTTATTCTTACACAGTTATCAAAGAAGATTATCAAAAGAAGCTGAAGGATATGATAAAACTTGCAATAGGACGCATTCGTATCATATCGGAAACAGTAAGGGAAACTGAGTGTATTGGCTTTTGTGTTTTACATCTTGGCGATCATGATTTTAATGGAAGTGCACGCACTTTTCCAGATGACGGGGCTTATCGATTAGTGAAGGAGGAGATACTCAATAAATTTGAAAAGGGCGCTTTCGCAGACATCATAAGGCTTATGGATAAGCATTTTGGCATGCACAGCTATTCGCTAAGAGATCTCTTTAAAGACGAACAGCGTAAAATTCTAAACGAAGTCATTGATTTTGCCATGAAAGAGTTCGAAGAAACTTATCGGCATATAAATGAAAACAATCAGATATTAATGGGTTTTTTGCAAGAGATAGGAATGCCTTTGCCCAAGGGATTCCGTATAGCCGCTGAGTTTACATTGAATTATGACCTGGAAAAGGCATTTACGGATGAAAAATTAAATATAGAGAAGATACAAAACTTAATTAATGAAGTTAAACGATGGAATGTAATGTTGGATTCCACTGACCTTGAATTCGTAATAAGGAAGAAAGTAGAGAACATCATGGAATGTCTTAATAGGAACCCTTCAGATTTTTCATTAATGGTGGAGATTCAAAGAATAACAACGTTGCTGAAATTGCTTCCCATCGAGATAAATTTTTGGTATATGCAGAATATCTATTACAAGATGACCAAAACAATTTATAAAGAGTTTTTATTGAAGGCAAAATCAGGCGACGAAAATGCAGTCAGATGGATAGATGTATTCAAACAGATTGGACCCGACCTGTTCTTTAATACAGCAGTTACACAGGGGGATTAAGGTGTTGTCTTTTACGCCAAATTCACCAACGATGTCTGAATGGTGGGTTCGCATTCGCTTAACCCACTCTACTTTAAAATTATCCTTGAATAAAGATATTTTTCCTAAGTGAGGAATAAAAATGAACAAAAGAAGATGTGGTATATTACTTCATATTACATCCCTTCCATCACCCTATGGTATTGGGGATTTCGGTGCAACGGCTTACAAATTTGTGGATTTTCTTGCAGAAACCAGGCAGTCCTTATGGCAAATCCTCCCTCTCAATCAAACCTGCACGGTATACGGGAATAGTCCTTATAGCAGTTATTCAGCCTTTGCTGGAAACCATCTTATGATAAGTCCCGACTTTCTTGTCCAGGAGGGCATTCTTTCAAAATCTGATATAGATGGTCATACTATCTTTCCAAATGAGAGAGTTGATTATAAAATTGTTACTGACTATAAAGAGCGCATCCTTCGTGTAGCATATAAAAATATTCATCGTAAGCTTGGAAAAGATTTTGAATTCGAAAGGTTTTGTAACGAGAATGCATACTGGCTCGATGATTATGCCCTGTTTATAGGCTTGAAAGAGCACTTTCACGGAGTTGCCTGGAGTGATTGGCCTGAGGATTTGAGGAATAGAAAAGATGAAGTAATAAAAGATTGGAAGGAAAAAATGAATGATAGAATATTAATGGAAAAGTTTTTCCAATTTCTATTTTTTAAACAGTGGTTTTCTCTTAAAAAATACTGTAACTCAAAAAATATACAAATAATCGGTGATATACCTATATATGTGACGTATGACAGCGCCGATGTATGGGCTAAACCTGAGATTTTTAAGCTAGATAATGCTAAAAAACCAATGTTAGTCGCCGGAGTTCCTCCTGATTATTTCAGCGCAACAGGACAACTGTGGGGAAATCCTGTTTATGACTGGGATATTCTCAAAGAAACTGGCTACTCGTGGTGGTTGCGGCGTATAGAATACAACCTTAAACGCTATGATATTATCAGGCTCGATCATTTCAGGGGGTTTGTTTCATACTGGGAGATCCAGGCTGGTGAGAAGACGGCAGTAAATGGGAGATGGGTAACTACCCCTGTTAAAGATTTCTTTGATACCCTTTATAGACATTTCCCCAGTCTTCCGATTATTGCGGAAGACCTTGGAGAAGAAATACCACCAGAAGTAAGGGAGATTATGAGTATATTCGGAATTCCCGGAATGAAAGTGCTCCTTTACGCATTCGGAGAAGATTTACCAACCAACCCGTTTATCCCGCATAATTACACAAAATGCTGTGTTGTCTATACGGGAACACATGATAATAATACAACGAAAGGCTGGTATAAAAAAGAAACAAGTCCCAATGACCGAAACAGAATTCAACAATATTTAGGAAGAGAAGTCACAGAAGACAATATCCACCGTGAGTTTATCAGACTTGCTATGATGTCAGTTGCAAACATGGTTGTTTTACCAATGCAGGATATACTCGGTCTCGGAGAAGAGTCGCGAATGAACTTCCCGGCAACTTCTGAAAATAATTGGGAATGGAGACTCTTGCCAGAGCAAATAACACCAACGTTAATAAAAGATCTGAAGGAAACAACCGTAATATACAGCAGAGAGTGAAGTAAAAATTAAATAATAGTTCCTTAAAATTTCGAATGTTTTAAACAACTGATAAAGCGAACAATACATGACCACGGAAACAAAATCTGAACCTCGAGTACCTGTTTCAACATATAGACTTCAGTTCAATCGGCATTTCAGATTCACGGATGCGAAGGCAATTATCCATTACCTCAATAATCTCGGTATCAGTGATATCTATGCCTCCCCCTATTTTAAAGCACGAGAAGGCAGCCTTCATGGCTACGACATTGTTGACCACAATACCCTGAACCCGGAAATTGGTACAGAAGAAGAATACCATGGAATGATACAAGAGTTATGGAAATGCGGAATGGGTCAAATCCTTGACATCGTTCCAAACCACATGTGCATTACCAGTAACGAAAATACCTGGTGGATGGATGTCCTTGAAAACGGATCAGGCTCTATCTATGCTGATTTCTTTGACATAGACTGGGAACCGGTAAAAATAGAACTGAAAGACAAAGTGCTTATCCCTATTTTAGGCGATCAGTATGGAATTGTTCTTGAAAGACAGGAATTGCAACTTGCCTTTGAAAACGGCGATTTCTTTCTTTATTATTATCAGCACAAATTTCCCATAAGACCAAAGACATATATAGATATTTTACAATATCGTATAGATGAGCTAAAAAATCTTCTCACTCCTGAAAACCCCCATCTCAACGAGCTTTTGAGTATTATCACTGCATTAAACCATTTACCCTCATATACAGAAAAGGATCCGGAAAAGATTGCAGAGCGATATCGTGAGAAGGAAATTATAAAGAAGCGCTTATGGAATCACTACAGTGGGAATCTTGAGATTAAGACATTTATAGATGAAAATGTAAGGACATTGAACGGGGTAAAAGATAAGCCCGAAAGCTTTGACTTCCTTGATAATCTCCTTAATCAGCAGATATACAGACTCTCGCAATGGAGTGTAGCTACCGAAGAAATAAATTACCGGAGATTCTTTGATATCAATGACCTTGCGGCAATCCGTATGGAAAATGCACTTGTTTTCAGGGAAACGCATAAATTGATTTTTAAACTTATCAGAGAAGGCAAGGTTACAGGCATGAGGGTTGATCATCCCGATGGACTCTATAACCCTTCAGAATATTTCCAGCGGTTGCAGAAAAACTGTTTTCTTTATAAAAGACTTGATCTTCCTGCTTACGGAACGGATACTTCCGATAGAGAAGCTGAAATATTGAGACAATACAATGAACTGTTGTCAACGGAACCCCAGACGAAGGTTTTTTATATTATCGGCGAAAAGATCCTTATCAAAGGTGAAAAGATACCGGAAGACTGGCCTGTCTTTGGCACGACAGGATATGATTTTTTGAACTCTCTAAATGGCATCTTTGTCGAAACAACGAATGTAAAAGTATTTGATGATATATACGCCAGGTTCATCAGGTCAAAACTTAATTTTCAGAACGTTGTTTATGAAAAGAAAAAATTAATTATGGAAGTGATTATGTCGAGTGAAGTCAATACCCTGGGACACTACCTGAACCGGCTGTCGGAAAAAAACAGACATACAAGGGATTTCACCCTAAACAGTCTTACAAACGCCATAAAGGAAGCCATTGCCTTTTTCCCGGTATATAGAACCTATATAAAACCATCAGAAGTAACTGAAAGGGACCGGCGATATATTGAGATTGCTATATCAAAGGCAAAAAGAAAAAACCCTGCCATGAGCGAATCTGTTTTTGATTTTCTCAAAGACGTCCTTTTGCTTAAGTATCCGGAAAATTTTAAAGACGCTAACCAAAGGGAATGGCTTGATTTCGTTATGAAGTTTCAGCAGGTTACAGGACCTGTCACGGCGAAAGGGCTTGAGGATACGACCTTTTATATCTATAACCGTCTTGTTTCTCTCAACGAAGTGGGAGGAAACCCGGAAAGATTTGGTACAACCATGGAAACCTTTCATGGACAGAATATAGAAAGGAGCAAGTCCTGGCCTCACACCCTTATTGCCACCTCCACCCATGACTCAAAACGCAGCGAAGATGTGCGGGCAAGAATTAATGTCCTTTCAGAAATTCCTGATGAATGGAGAGAACGTTTAACGCGATGGAGAAGGTTAAATAAGAAAAATGTCGTTGTTGTTGAAGGTCAGACTGTACCAGACCCGAATGAAGAATACCTTTTTTACCAAACGCTTATCGGTGCATGGCCCATTGAACCAATAATCGTACCTGAATACGAAATGCTTAAGAAACGGATTAAAGATTACATGGTAAAGGCATTAAGGGAGGCAAAGGTCAACACAAGCTGGATAAATCCCAATACGAATTACGAGAATATCCTGATGAGCTTTATCGAGGCCACCTTGAATAACACACGGAGAAATAAATTTCTTAAAGATTTTCAAGCATTTCAAAAGAAGATATCCCATTACGGCATATACAACTCCCTTTCACAAACATTGCTTAAGATAACCTCTCCCGGCATTCCTGACTTCTATCAGGGAACTGAGTTCTGGGATTTCAGTCTCGTTGATCCGGACAACCGCAGACCCGTTGATTATAATATTAGAATCAAAATGCTGGAAGAACTGAAACGGAATGATGAAGAGATGCCGCTATCAGAGTTTGCGAAGGAATTGACTATCAACAAAGATAATGGGAAGATAAAGCTCTACCTGATGTATAAAACCCTCAATTACCGAAAAGCAAATAGAGAAATATTTGAGCGCGGGGAATATTCTCCCCTTGAAGCAATGGGAGAAAAGGCTACGAATGTCTGCTCGTTTGTGAGGAAATTTGGAAATTCCACGGTGCTGGTTGTTGCCCCCAGATTTATTACAAGGCTTATACAACAACCAGAAAACCTGCCCTTTGGCAAAGAAGTATGGAAAGACTCGGTTATTATTGTACCACATGAGGAAACGGAGAAAAAATACCGGAACATTTTTACAGGAGAAGTTGTTACGACCATACCTCACAAAGAAGCAACTATCTTGTATCTGTCAGAGATATTTACTCATTTTCCTGTTGCTTTAATGGAAAAAATTATCTAATTTAAAACATTTCTCGTAAAATATCTTCTAAAATATTTATCAGTTTACTCTGCACAGAATCGGATATTAAATCATTTAAAGGTAATTCTTTTTTACCACCACCAACTTTCACTTTTATTTCTTGAAGAATTTCATTAATTTGTACGCTGCTTATGGAACCGCTACTCAACAAAGGAAATAATTTTTCTGCTAATACATTATCAAGTTTAGCGTCAGATAAATAGAGATGCCATTTAGCAATATCGATATAAATATTCTCTCCAATTTCTAACGTCAAGGCTTCGATAATTTCTGTTTTATTAAGAATACCCATAAAAATTTCATTTATTATTTGTTTTTGTTGAAAACTGTTGAGGAATAATTAGCAGTTATTTTAGCACAGATGGAATTCTCTTGCAAGTCAAACACGAATATCGCGGCCTCTTATACCGTAATATTGCTAAGGCGGCTTTTTGGAATTTGGTGTAATAGAAAGGATAGCATATATGTTGTCGGATATCATCCGGAAAAAGCACTGGCTAAAAGCTTCGGAATGTGTTGCATATATGGAGGATGAGTTGTATGATAAAGCTGGTAGTGGTAAGACATGGAGAAAGTATATGGAATTACGAAAATAGATTTACAGGATGGACGGATATTGATTTATCAGATAATGGAGTTACGGAGGCAAAACACGCAGGGAAAATATTAAAAAAAGAGGGATATATTTTTGATATAGCCTTCACTTCCATACTCAAAAGAGCAATTAAAACCTTGTGGTATGTTTTAGACGAAATGGATTTAACTTGGATACCAGAATACAAATCATGGAGATTGAATGAACGGCACTATGGCGCATTGCAGGGTTTGAACAAGGCGGAGGTGGCTAAAAAATATGGGGAGGAACGAGTGCTTATATGGAGGAGAAGTTATGACGTACCCCCTCCTTCTCTTACCATAACAGACGAGCGTTATCCCGGGAATGACATAAAATATCAAAATATTGATAAAAAAGAAATACCTTTAACAGAGAGTTTAAGAGATACCGTTTTTAGATTTTTACCTTACTGGAATGAGGTAATATCGCCAGCTATCCATGAGAAAAAAAGAGTTGTCATTGTAGCTCACGGGAATAGTTTAAGGGCTTTGGTCAAGTACCTTGATAATATACCAGACGACAAAATCACAGCGTTAAACATCCCGACGGGTATACCTCTTGTGTATGAACTTGATGAGGGATTAAAACCAACCTCGAAATATTATCTTGGAAACTCAATGAGAGGTGAAGCATGAATTGGTATCAACTTCATATTAAAGAAATATTACAAAAGCTAGAAACATCTGAAGAGGGATTGACTGACAACGAAGTCAGCAAACGGCTTCAGCGCTATGGTTTAAATAAACTTGTCGAAGAAGAGAAGATCAGCAGGCTTAAAATCCTTCTCCATCAATTCACAAGCCCGCTTATTTATATCCTTCTTGTAGCCGCTGCTGTAACAGCCTTTCTCATAGAATACATTGATACCAGTGTAATTATGGCTGTGGTAGCCCTTAATGCAATTATTGGTTATATCCAGGAATACAAGGCAGAACAGGGCGTAAGGGCGCTCAAAAAGATGCTCATACCAAGGGCAAGGGTTTTAAGAAATGGCAAAGAGAAAGAGATAAACAGTGAGCACCTGGTACCAGGTGACGTCGTCCTGCTTGCATCCGGTACCAAGGTGCCGGCTGACCTGCGGTTGCTTAAAACGTATGAGTTGAAGGTTGAAGAAGCTATGCTTACCGGTGAATCAGTCCCCGCTGAAAAATCAACTTCAACAATAAGTGAAGATAATTTGACCTCTGGTGATCAAAAGAATATGACCTTTATGGGCACCATAGTGGTGAGTGGAAGGGCAAAAGGTATTGTAGTAGAGACAGGAGAGAGAACAGTCCTTGGTCAGATTGCAGAGAAGGTCAGAGAGGTATCGTCAATAAAAACCCCCCTTCAGGATAAACTTGAGCGATTTGCAAAATTAATAGGAATCGTTATTATCGGATTTTCTGCTGTTCTCTTTGGGGTAGGACTACTACATGGATCAAAGGTATCAGAGATGTTTATGATCGCTGTGGCAACCGCAGTGTCGGCAATACCCGAAGGACTTCCTGTCGCTGTAACCATTACCATGGCAATTGGCGTTGCACGGATGGCCAGACGGAATGCAATTATAAGAAAATTACCCGCAGTAGAAACCCTTGGAAGTACTACGATTATCTGTTCAGACAAGACGGGAACCCTTACGAAAAACGAGATGACTGTCAGGTTAATCTATGATGGAGGGCATATATATGATGTTGCCGGGAGTGGATATGAACCAAAAGGTGAAATACTTCATGATCAAATGTCTGTTAAATCAGAGGAGAAGGAGAGACATCTTCAAGTCCTGCGTATAGGACTTCTCTGCAATGAGTCAAATATTTATGAGGAAGATGGGCAGTATAAGGTTGACGGAGATCCCACGGAAGGTGCCCTTATTGTTTCTGCAATGAAGGGCGGTCTCATGCCGGAGGATGAAAAGAAGCGCTACCCACAGATTGCAATAATACCCTTTGAGTCTGAACGGGGTTACATGGCTACCCTTCACAGACATGGAGGTAAAAAGTTTATATTTGTGAAAGGTGCACCTGAGAGGGTATTGGATATGTGTACCGAGTTTGCTGCTGACAGTTCTAAGAAAAAGGAGATTTTACTTATTGCAAACAACATTGCAAAAGAGGGTATGCGGGTCATTGCCTTTGCATACAAGGAAGCCTCTCATGACGTGGAAGAACTTACGCATCATGACGTAGAGTCGGGCATGAACTTCGCAGGTCTCCAGGGAATGATAGACCCTCCACGGCCAGAGGTAATAGAGGCCGTGAAAGGATGTAAACAGGCAGGCATCAGGACTATTATGATAACGGGTGACCACGCAGTCACCGCAGTATCAATCGCAAAAAAACTCGGATTGGGCACAGTTGATCCTGAGGTGATTACCGGTAAGGAACTCGAAACAATGAGTGATGAAGATCTCTTTAACAAGGTAAAAACAGTATCGGTATACGCAAGGGTATCCCCTCAGCATAAATTACGAATTACTCAGCAATTATTAAAACATGGTGAGGTCGTGGCAGTAACCGGGGATGGTGTAAATGATGCCCCCGCCCTTAAGGCAGCACACATAGGAATCGCAATGGGTAGGACAGGAACAGATGTGGCAAAAGAGGCGTCTGATGCCGTCCTTGCAGACGATAACTTTGCCAGCATCTTTGCAGCAGTTGAGGAAGGAAGGGTCGTATATGATAATATCAAGAAAGTCACCCTCTTTCTCATATCCTGTGGTTTTGGAGAATTGATTGCTATTGTTTCAACGTTACTCATGGGGTTTCCCATCCCATATATCGCTGCGCAAATACTCTGGCTGAACCTTGTGACAAATGGGCTGCAAGACGTTGCCCTCGCATTCGAGCCGGCAGAGAAAGGTGTCTTGCGGAGACCACCAAGGCATTCAAGAGAAGGTATTCTCACGAATCTTATGATCCAGAGGACTTTTTTAATGGGAACCATTATGGCCGTTGGAACTGTTTTCATATTTATATCGAATCTCAACTCAGGTGTGTCTTTAGAACAAGCACGCACCGTGGCTCTTACGACCATGGTCTTTTTCCAGTTTTATCAGGCGCTTAACTGCCGTTCTGAGACGCTATCTATTTTCAAAATGAATCCTATGGCTAATCCTTTTTTATTCTTAAGCATGATAGCAGCCTTCTTTGCCCACCTCGCAGTACTTTATGTACCTGCCCTCCAGTGGGTTTTCAGGACAGTGCCGCTTACAGCAGGAGAATGGGTAGGTATAGGAGCAATAACGATAACAATTGTCATTGCGGTAGAGATTGATAAATGGATAAGAATGAAAAGGAATGCTAAGAAATCAAAACGCAGTTTTGATATTACAATGAGTTGAATTATAATCATGGGATTATTATGATAGAAAAGCAATTAAAAATATTCCAAAAAGTTATAATTATTTCTCTTGCAGTTATGATGTGTTTGGCTATAACTTTAGCTACTGCGCATCTAGGTTTAATTATTATAAAAGCAGTATTAAAACCACCAAGGTTCTTGTTTGATGTCAGTAAATTACTGGATATTTTTGGTTATTTTGTATTAATTTTAATTGGCATTGAACTATTGGAATCATTTAAGGCGTATTTATCAAGAAAAGAAATTCATGTTGAGGTCGTATTTACTGTTGCCCTAATCGCACTCGCACATAAAATTCTGATAATAAACATAAAGGAAGTTCAGGGTTTTATTTTAATTGGTATAGCTGCTCTTGTTATAGCATTTTCGATAGGTTTTTATCTTTTAAAACGGAGTCATCGAGAAAATAATTCCGTTATTAAACCTCCAGAATAACAGAATTGAAAATACTTTTTATACTTCTTTTCTCCTGCTATCATCAAAACTAACTAACGGTAACAGAAACCATGTTGCGGCTACGCAAAACGTCGAAAAAACTACGAGCCAGGTAAACCCAAACGGTTCGTAAATCCAGCCGCCGATTATATTGCCGCTCTGTTTACCGAAAT
>JAUQXU010000038.1 GCA_030837935.1 Candidatus Brocadia sp. | reverse complement strand
AGAAACATCAGCACCTGCAACCGTACAGATTTTACCGGTGGGCTTCTTTAAAATCAATCGATCTCTTAAAGTCTCTTGAACCTGAATGGCCTTTTCATAGTCTAAACGCCACGGATGCAAACGGGTGAATTTCATCTCTTTTTATGCTGATTTGTTGATATGCTGTTTCACAACGGGAAAACAGTTATCCTGCACTTTTTGCAAATAAACCCTGGGAACCTCATTACACACCCCAGCGGACCCCGGCAAGCAAACTTCTTACCCTTTGTCCTGTCCCCCTCTGATGTTGTTATGGAGCTTCCAACTCCTCAATCTTAGGCAGGTCTTTTATATCCTTCAACCCGAAATATTCAAGAAATTTTTTTGTAGTGCCATAGAGCAAGGGATGTCCTAACGATTCGTCCCTTCCTACAACCCTAACAAGGTCTTTCTCCATAAGCAACCTGATTATCTGCCCTGACTGAACCCCACGGATAGATTCCAGATTTGCCCGCAAGATGGGTTGTTTATAAGCAATTATAGCAAGTGTTTCCAGGGCTGCTTGCGAGAGTTTTGTTTCTCCTGATTTTTTTCGTAACTTCGCTATCCATTCATAATAATCAGGCTTGGTAAATAATTGATAACCACCGGCAATTTCTTCGATCTGGAACGACCTACCCTGCGCATCATAATCGACCTTCAATTGCAAGAGGGCTTCTTGAATCTGAGCACTATCAGCACCTTCGATAATGTCTGTAAGTTTACGGAGGGTAATAGGTTCTTCTGATGCAAATACTAAGGATTCAACGATGGGTTTAATTTCTTCAATTCTTTTCATAGACCACGATACCGTTGATCTTAAAAATTATTTAATTTCCCAAGCTGGGGATTGAACAATGTGTCTTATTTTATCAATGGCATTCTGCACAGCATTTATTACTGCCTTTGTAGATATAGTAGCTCCCGTAATGGCCGTAATCTTTTCGTCATCTTTTACCTTTGATACGACCATCTGATTATAGGTTTTACGTTTAAATTGTTCTTGAAACCAAGGCTGAGGCTTTTTCTCTTTTTTCAACAAATCAAATTTTTTTATTCTTTCAGGCTGCCTGAACATTGGCAATTGCCAGAATTCTTCGCTGTCCCAATCGATTGATTTCAGTTCCTTACCAAAGACTACACTCCACAACGTGGAAGTGCTTTCAATCTCAGTCATTTTTGTACCAAGCCCTGGAGTCTCATTTTGCGCAAGTATATTAATACCGATAATCTTTTCAAGATTGGGATCCATTCCCACCATGACCTTAATCTTACTTGAATATCCCTGGGCCTCTCCGCATGCCGCATAACCGATAAGTTGACCTGACTTGTTTGCCCCTTTATAGACACGATCCTGATCAGTCACCTTTGATGTCGTTATTTCCTCAGGAGAACCTTCCAACCCAGGAAGTACCACGTACAATGCCTCTGTACGAATGGCCAATTCTTTTCTTTTAATCGTATCTTTTGTGAGCAAAAAAGTCGAAGATACGCCTAGTGAGGCCAAAAGAGAAACCAAAGTCAGGGTAATCGTGTACTGCGCCTTCTTTTGCATATTAAATCTTCTTCACCCTGGTTCCATAAAGTCTCGGCTTCGTAAATCGGTCGATAAGGGGTGTTGCCGTGTTCATAAGCAATATGGAATAGCATACACCTTCCGGATACCCGGAGTAGAAACGAATCAGTGCCGTTAGCACACCAGCACCGACAGCAAAGATGACGAGTCCCATTTTTGTTAGAGGCGATGTAACCATATCGGTAGCCATAAAGAATGCCCCCAAGAACAACCCTCCCGAAAAAATATGATAAAATGGATTATTGGCCCATGGGGTTACTATTTGTGGAGGCAAAATTAAAACCATGACAAATACCGTTGCTATATAATAAAGCGGAACGTACCAGCGGATATAACGCTTATACATCAAATAAGCGCCGCCCAGCAGTAAAGCGATCACAGAGGTCTCTCCAATACACCCAGGAATGTTTCCTACAAACAACTGAGTGAGACGGTATGTTTCTGCCCCTGCCTCTTTTGCCAGTGGTGTTGCCCTCGTTATAGCATCTATCAGTTTACCTCCGGGGTCTGTCTTGGTAATATTATGAACGAGATTGCCAATTCCATGGTGCAAGACACGCCAATCTGAGTTGATAGAGGCAGGATAAGCCACCTGTAAGAATGCTCGTGCTGCCAGGGCAGGATTCCAAATATTACTTCCTAAACCACCAAAGGCATGTTTTACAATAGCAATTGCAAAGAAAGAACCTACTACAGAAACGTACCATGGAGCGCTTGGCGGTAAAGTGTATGCCAATAAAATCCCTGTAACCACAGCACTGCCGTCTTTGATGGTATTCACAACTGGTTTTTTCCGCAACAGCAAAATACCCATTTCAGTAATAACGGCTGTTATACTGCTGATAAAGACAACGAAGAAACCATAATATCCAAAGGTAAAAACTCCCGCAATACCAACAGGAACCAGAGAAAATACAACAGCCCACATAATCCTGGGAATATTTTCCACATCATATATGTGAGGTGAAACACTAATAATTAAATTGTTATTACTTTGAATTTGTTTCGACATGGAATTTTTTTCATAGCTCATCACGGTTTTTCAGGAAATTTCACATACGATTATAGTACAACCACCTTGTTCTCCCTTTGGTAAGGGGGCTTTGGTTGCGGCTCTGCTGCACTAGTTAGTGATACATTCAAACACTATCCGTGGAATCATTCTCTATACCTTTGCCTTTCGTTTGGCTATATCAGCTTTTGCAAATTTAATGAGATGAACAATAGGTCTTTTCGCCGGACAAATATAACTGCAACAACCACACTCTTTACACTCCATAACGTTATTGTCAAGCGCCAGATTAAACTCTTTTGCTTCGCACAAGATACTCAACTCACTGGGATTAAGTCCATAAGGACAGCTATCGATACAACGCCCGCATCGGATACAGGCGTGAGATTCCCACTTTTGGGCGTCGGTTAATACAAGAATACCCCCTGTCCCCTTGATAGTAACAGCTGATTCAATATTACCTTGCGCAATGCCCATCATGGGACCGCCAAAGATAACCTTATTAATGTTTGCCTTAACCTTTGCCTCTTCTAATAATTGCTTAATTGGGGTACCTAAACGCACTAAAAAATTTTGTGGATTTTCTACACCATTTCCTGTAACGGTAACCATTCTTTCAATTAATGGTTTTTTAAATTTTACCGCTTCATACACGGCAAAGGCCGTCCCAACATTAATTACAATAGCCCCTACCTCTAAAGGTAATTGTGTCGGTTTAAATTCTCTGTTTAACAATGCCTTGATAAGTTGATGCTCAGCGCCTTGTGGATATTTTACCTCCATAAGGTCTATCTTGATATCAGGGTCATTCAGCACCATATTCTTGAAAAGGTCATAAACATCGCTCATATTCGCCTCAATGCCAATATGTGCCTTCTTACATCCAATACACTTCATAACCAGCTTCAAGCCCTGGATAATTTCATGAGGTTTTTCCAACATAAGCCGATAATCACACGTAAGATATGGTTCACATTCTGCTCCGTTCATAACAACCGTCTCTATTACCTTATCTTTAGGTGGGGTAAGTTTTACATGAGTGGGGAATGTTGCACCTCCCAAGCCCACAATACCTGCTGATTGGATACGGAGCCTAATCTCTTCAGGAGATATGAGATCAATATCCGAAGCTACATTCGTACCTTCTGTCCACGAATCCTCCCCGCAATTTTCTATAACAACGGCAGGAGACTTTACGCCGGTGATAGGGTGTGGCCATGGCACAACATCCATGACTTTACCAGAGACGGAGGCATGTACGTTTGCAGAGACAAAGCCTTGCGCACTACCAACCAATTGTCCTTTTTTGACAACGTCCCCTTTTTTAACAATCGGGCTAGCTGGGGCACCGATATGCTGGCTCATAAACAAATACACAGTTTTTGGGGATAGGAGAGGAGACTCTTTCTTACCTTGTGTAAGAATTTTCCCATCCTCTCTTGGATGTATACCGCCGACAAAAGTTTTTAGTTTTGATTTAACAAGCGTTATCATATGTTCAGCGGTTATCTCTCAATGCACGGTCAATCTGGCGAACAGCTTGTTTGAGACGAAGCTCATTCTCTACAATTGCTAACCTTAAATACCCCTCGCCATGTTCACCAAAGGCTGCACCAGGGGCAACGGACACTTCAGCTTCATTCATAAGTTTATATGCAAAATCCACCGAGCCCATCGACCGCCATTTTTCAGGGATGGGAGCCCATACAAACATAGACGCCCTTGGTTTTTTAACATTCCAACCGATACGGTTCAGTCCGTCACAAAGAACATCCCTTCTATTCTGATAAATTTGCGCCTGCTCCTTGGTATATTTGTCACATTCCCGGAGTGCAATGATTGAGGCAATTTGCACAGGCTGAAAGATACCGTAATCATAATACCCCTTGACTTTTGCCAGCGTATTGACAATCTCTTTGTTTCCTACGCAAAACCCCACCCTCCAGCCAGCCATGTTAAAAGATTTAGACATGGTATTAAATTCTACACCAACTTCCTTGGCGCCTTTGACCTGTAAAAAACTAGGCGGCCTGTAACCATCAAATGCAATCCCACAATAGGCAAAATCATGGACAATGATAATATTATGCCGTCTTGCAAATGGTACGATCTCTTCAAAGAAGCTCAATTCAATAGTAGCGGCAGTAGGATTGTGCGGAAAATTTAAAATGATTATCTTCGGCAGAGGAGTAAGATTCTTAGCTGTATTGATCAAGTTTGGCAAAAACTTCTCGTCCTCGGTGAGTGGCACACTAATTACATTACCGCCGGCAAGATTTACAGCATGGATGTGAATAGGAAAGGCAGGATTAGGGACTACAACCGTATCGCCTGTTTCCAATAATCCTAAACAGAGATGAGAGAGCCCCTCTTTTGAGCCAATAGTACAAACTACTTCTTCCGTGTCAAGGTTTACACGAAACTGCTTTTCATAATATTTAGCAACCTCTCGCCTGAGATTATAAATCCCGTTGGCAGAAACGGTATATCTGTGATTCCTTGGATCCCTGACTGCTTCGCATAACTTCTGAATGACCGGTTGGGGTGTAGGGTCATTCGGATTCCCCATACCGAGATCAATTACATCAACATTATTTCTTCGTTTTTCATATTTTAAGGCATTTAACCGCCCAAATAGGTAAGGTGGCAGCTGTTTAACTCTTTGAGCAACATTAATAACAAACTCTTCAGGCATTGGATTTTTTTCTATAACATCAAAGGTATAATTTATTAAAGAACTTTCGGAATGTTCAGGTCATTGCATGGATAACAAGTATTTGAAAATTAATCATTAACTAGATTCTTCGTAACTGATGCATTTTCTATCAGGCTAATCAGCCAAGGACCTATTCTCTCTTTGTATTGTTGATTTCTAACGATCTTTTCCAATTCTCCCTTTACAGACTTGAAGCTTTTATTACTCGGTGGTTTTCTGTCAGTAATTTTAATAATATGATAGCCATAGTCTGTTTTGATAATGCCACTGAGTTCACCTGTCTTTAAGTGTGCCACTTCTAAACCAATGCCATTCTTCGGACTAAAAGATTGCATTTTTCCCCCTCGGGCTGCAGAAACGCGATCGATGGATTCATTTTTCGCAAGGGTGGCAAAATCAGCACCGGACTGTAATTTTTTCAGTGCATCTTCAGCCTCTCTGCGAGTTCTAAAGACAATCTGGCCAGCCTCAATTTTTTCACCATACTCCTGATCGTATGCCTTTTGCAATTCTTCCTCTGTGATGACAATCGTCTTTGTCATAAGCTTTTCGGCAAGAAGTTCAACCTCTGCCTGCTTTTTCATCTTTTTGGACATTTTCTCTTCTAATTGCGCGAGACTACTACCTGCCTTAGCTAATTCTTTTTCAAGGTCTGCCTTGTCTTTTATCCGATACGTCCGCATTAAACCATCAATTTCATTGTCAACAAAGGCCTTTAACTTCTGTTCTACCTCTGTGCTTGTAGCTTTGATCCCCTCTTTTTCGGCCATTTGATAGATCAGTGTTCTTCGAATAAGCACATCTAATGCATCTTCCCCGTAGGTATCAATTAATAAGTTATAAAGTTCCTGCTTTGCAATTTTTTGCCCATTTACAATTGCCACAATATTCTTATCGGTAACTATCTGTGGTTCTGTCTTTGCTGACTTAGGGGCTTTCGTTCCTTCTCCAAAGGTTGTTTGAATTAAAAACATCTCTATACTAATTACCAGGGGAATAAGAGAAACACCTATAGAAGTTTTCATTTTTGTAACCATTTTGTGTAAACGAGGGCTAAAAGTGAATATAAATATCTATAAATTTGATTTTTGATTATATCACAGTTAAAATTAAGGTGTCAATGTTTTTTGACCTGATGCATGCGGGAGACATGAAGTGACAGCAATTATACTGGTAGGTGGCAAAAGCCGAAGGATGGGTTTTAATAAAGCCTTCCTTAAGTATGGAAACACAACATTCATTGAACATCAAATAAAAAGATTAAGTAAAATCTTTAATGAAATTATTTTGTCGACAAACGATGCCGGTATCTATGCACATCTAAACCTACCCATCGTGTCTGACGTAATACCAGAGAAAGGCCCGCTCAGTGGTATTTGCGCAGGACTCGTACGCGCTACGAGTTCTCATGCCTTCATAATAGCCTGTGATATGCCTTTTATTCAAGAAAAGGTAATCATGTATCTCAAAGAACAGATCGACAACTACGATGTCGTTGTTCCCAAAACGAGCCGCGGACTGGAACCCCTGCATGCCTTTTATTCCAAGAATTGCATACAACCAATGTATCGTTGTCTTAACGAAGGAAGATTGCGAATTATTGACTTCTTTCCGGAAGTAAAAGTAAGGATTGTTGATGAACAGGAATTCAAGGAATTGAATCAACCTGCACAATCCCTTATCAATCTGAACACCCCGGAAGAATACGAAAATTATTGTGATAACGAGAGACCCAATTAAGGAAAATCGTGAACATGTTACCTGATTTATTCATACAAAACATTGGGCAATTGGTAACGGTTACAGGCGCATCCCATAAACCTAAAACTTTCCATGGTATGGATGAAATTGGAATTATCCGGGATGGAGCTGTTCTCATAAAGGATGGAAATTTTATTGATATAGGCACAACGAAAAGACTAAAAAAAAAGTATGCCACTGCAAACACAAAAATCATTGATGCAACAGGAAGAGTTGCCTTACCTGGTTTTGTGGATAGCCATACTCATGCCGTTTTTGGCGGGAATCGTACCGGTGAGTTTGTCCAGCGTATTCAGGGAGAGACCTATTTGGAAATTCTTAAAAAGGGTGGAGGAATAGTAAATACCGTTGAACACACGCGTAAACTAAAATTTCAAAAACTTGCAGAGACGTCAAGGAAATATCTCGACACTATGCTTTTACATGGCACAACCACAGCGGAAATTAAGAGCGGATACGGACTCGACATAAACACCGAACTAAAAATCCTTAAAGTCATACACCATTTACAAAAAACACATTCCATGGATATCGTAGCTACTTTTTTAGGCGCTCATATGATTCCGCCGGAATATAAAAACGATCCCGGCACCTATATTAAGTTGGTATGCAATGTATTGCCAAAGGTAAAACCTTACGCAACTTTCTGCGACACTTTTTGTGATGTGGGTGCTTTCAGCATAAAACAATCGGAAAGAGTTCTTAAAACAGCAAAGTCGTTAGGCTTTAGATTAAAGATACACACAAATGAATTTAAGGATATTGGCGGTGTATCATTAGCCATTCAATTGGAAGCGGTATCAGCGGATCATCTTGACAATATCAAACATCGTGATATAGTAAGGCTAAAAGAGAGTAACGTTATTTGCGTTCTGTTACCCGGGGTACCATTTTTTCTCATGAAAGACACCTATGCACCAGCACAAAAAATGATAGAAAACGGTTTGCCCGTTGCACTGGCAACTGATTTTAATCCTGGTACATGTCCATGCGAAAACATGCAGACGATCATCACACTGGCGTGCATCAAGATGGGTATGACGCCTGTCCAGGCAATTAATGCTGCGACGATAAACGCAGCACACGCTATAGGCATGGCACATCGGCTTGGAAGCATAGAACCAGGAAAACAAGCAGACATGATAATTCTCGATGTTCGGCATTACAATGAATTGCCTTATTATTTTGGTATAAATCATGTTACAATGACGATAAAGAGAGGCAGGGTAGTTATGGAGAACAACCAATTGATACATTAATACCGATCACCAGCGTTTTTATTCCATTAATCTTAATCAAATTTATCACACGTAACACGCATTTAAAAAAAAGGAGGTCATTTTATGAAGATGAACTACGATAAAAAGGGCTGGAGAATAATTTTAATTCTTTTCACATGCACCATTTTATCAATTAATTTATCCGATAGTGGCCGGGCAGCCGAAATAAAAAAGGCACAGCCACCAGTACATGGCGTAACAATTGTATCTCTCGATGCACCACTACGCTCAACTATCGGAAGAAAGGTCAGTATTGAAGTAGTTATTGGCAATGAAAGGGCGTCGAATGTAACAACCATCTTAACGATAACATGCCCTACAACAAAGCAACAAATAGGCAGAGAAGCAGAAACGCTCAATGGTCTATCTTCCCAGAAAATCACCTATAACTGGAATACCGAAGGATTAAAAGAAGGAACTTACGTCATACGGGCAGAATTAGAAAAAGTACCGGACGAGACATATCTCGATGATAATGCGAGGCAGATAGAAATACTCTTACAAAGATAAGCAATTCTACCCTGCGTTAGTTGCTTTAGTTATGAAATCTAACAGACATAATATTTTAATTTGGATTACGAGTAAAATATTTCTTAATTGTTTTGTCCTTTTAACCGCTCGTATTCAGCAAATTCTCTATTCGCATCAGTCTGCATCCCTTTCTTTTTGTAAGCAAGGCCTAAGTTGTAATGGACATTGGCCATGTCAGGTTCAATAGTTGCGACTTTCTGAAATTCCTTTATTGCTTCGTCATACATCCCCTTCTTACCGTAAACAATCCCCTTCTCGTTAATCTTTTTTATGTCTATGTCACTACTCTTTTCACCCTTTTGATCTTCGGATTTTTTACCTTCAGCTAGCACGGCGGGATAAACTTGCACATGGGATGTGCTTTCTGTCTTTTTACTGCCAATGTCCTTTGTACCAGATGCTGATGCTTTTTTTGCTACACCCTTTGGCCTGGTGGTAGTTTTTTTTTGTGCCGTCTTTACACCTGATTTTTTTTGAGCTACCGATTTTGGTTTTTTTGAAGTTTTCGCCACATTGACCTTGCTGGATAACTTCTTATACGCGACTTCCAGAGATGTAGCCTTTTTCTTTAATTTGGCATGCTCTTTTTCTAACGTAGATTGCTTTACCTTCATTTGCGTATATGCCTTGTTTAATTTATCCTTTTCCGATGCAAGCATATTGACTCGTCCTTCGAGATTTTGACTCATAGCCTCAAGATTGTCTGATTTTTGCTCCAATCCTCCGATAGTTCGATCGAGACCGGACTGAAATTGTGTAAAAGCACTGCTTTTGAACCTCTCCGACTGTTTCTCATACTTATATGAATTTTCCACACTCAGTGCTATCTTGTCATTTATGGCTATTATTAGGAATGCCAAAAGAACTCCTATTTTAATATGTTTAAGTTTCAGCAATTTTCCTGTCATCACGACCTTTTCCCTCCTATAAAAAGACGGAAGATAAATTTATTTACAAATGGCTACGGAGTCAGCTCAGCAAGCAACAATGATAATACTATTAAAATATTTTTACATATTGCAATCATTTGAGTTAACACGAGAGCCTTGTTCTGATTTGAGGATATATTACACCTACAAAGAGATTTTGCAAGTAATTTCAATCGTTATTTTAAAATTTTTTATGTCACAATATCCGAACATGCTTACGGATGAAGAGAGAGGGTGTTTTTTATATTGACTTATTCTGTATTTATTAGGTACAATTTTTCTATGCATAAGTTTCTACCAACCCTTAAGGAGTACACGTAGATGAAAAATAAGAAAAACAAGAAGAGCATTTGTTTTGGATGTAACTATGCGATTGTCTTGGATAGTAAAATTGTTTTTTGTAACATCCTTATGCGTGATGTGGCTTACAAGTCTTGCACTGCCTTTGAACGCAATTGGCAGATAGATGACATTGTTCCAGAAAAGACGAAAGAAAGAAAAAAAAGACATTAAAAGTATTGTAATTACTGTGATATATTTAAAACAAAAACGGATAGTGCTATGGAAGACTATCCGTTTTTGTTTTATAGAATTTGTTTCGTACTTTGCAACAACACAATATTTTATGCGCCAAAGGCTCATGTAAAAGATAGGCCAGCCCTATTTTCTCAAAATTATCCCAACAACTTTACCGAAGATTTTTTAAGGAAAATTCGCAAGAAGGAGGATTGTTACCATTGATTATTTCACGGTTCTTCACCACCGCAGTCTCAAATTCTATTGACTAGATTTCTAAAATATGCTATATTTACTCGGCTTTTGACTAGATTTACATTCTACAATAGTGAGAATAAGTAGTTTTTTATGCTCTTTTTCATAGTTCATAGAGTCAAATAGCCTTTCTAAATTGCACTGTCTTAAAAAGTATACCAGAATACGTAACGCTCAGAGAGTGCCTGAAGATCTGTTATTTTGCAATTTAATTCATGGAGAAGAAAATGAAAGAAGAATTTGCTCAGTTTAAAAAACTCCTCCTTTCCTTAAGAGAAAAACTCGTCGGAAAAGTAGATTCTATGCAAGGGGAGGCATTGAAAAGATCCAGGCAAGATGCATCTGGAGATCTATCTAACGTTCCCATACACATGGCTGATGTGGGCACAGACAATTATGAAAGAGATCTCATGATTGAGCTCATCCAAAGTGGAGAAGAAAGTCTCCGCAATATCGATACTGCTTTAGAAAAGATCGAGGAAGGCACTTTTGGTATTTGTGAGTCATGTGGAAAAAAAATAAATAAGGAACGATTGAAGGCCGTACCGTATGCAACTCTCTGCATAGATTGTAAAAGAG
Source organism: Candidatus Brocadia sp. (assembly GCA_030837935.1). Lineage (GTDB taxonomy): Bacteria > Planctomycetota > Brocadiia > Brocadiales > Brocadiaceae > Brocadia. Next base: position 2,992 of record JAUQXU010000038.1, on the reverse strand, counting down.
AAGAGGAAATAGATAACGTTTAAAATAACCTTTATGAAAAACACTGCTACATTTGTTATTGCTACTATGGGTGGTGTTATCTTGGATATATTATCAAAATGGATCGTGTTTTCAAAAATCGGTGAATTCGGAAAAATAATTTTAATACCGGGATTAATTAATATATTGCGCAGTAGAAATGAGGGTGTTGTTTTTGGGCTGTTTCCTGGCAAAACCAACATGTTTATAATTTTTTCAATTATAGCAATAGCCATAATTATATATATTTATATTACGTCAGATAAGGTTCTTTTTGTATCAAACCTTGCATTAGGTCTTATTCTGGCAGGGGCTATAGGAAATCTGTGGGACAGGATATGGTATGGGCATGTAAGAGATTTCATAGATTTACATATTGGCAACAAATATCATTGGCCTACTTTTAATATCGCTGACAGCCTGATCTGTATTGGTATATCTTTTATGGTTTTTGCTTCCTTTTCTACTTCAAAGCCAAGGCCGTCCAACTAACAACCATTTCTTGTTAAGTCTCGATATCTTTTTAATAAGTCAAGAGTGGTTTTCCCGGGCTTACCTGTACCAATTATTCGTCCATCAATTTTTACAACGGGTATAATTTCAGCGGCAGTTCCCGTTAAAAAACACTCGTCGGCAATATATAAATCATATCGAGTCATTAAATACTCTTTTACCTGAATCCCCATCTTCGTGGCCAATTCCATCACAACATTTCTGGTAATGCCAATTAATATTCCGGAACTCTCCGGAGGCGTCAAAAGGGTATTGTCTTTTAAAATAAATATATTATCGCCTGCACACTCCGCTACATAACCATCTTTATTGAGCATTAAGGCTTCCCCAGCCCCTGCCTGAATAGATTCAAGCTTTGCCAGGATATTATTCAGATAATTGAGAGATTTGATCTTCGGATCAAGGGCAGAAAAATGATTTCTAATCGTAGGAACGGTTACGACGTCAAGCCCTTTTTCATAAAGTGCTTTTGGATATAATTCGATTGTATCCGTAATAATGATAACCTGTGGCGTTGCGCATTTGTTTGGGTCTAATCCGAGTTTCCCGACACCTCGGGTTACAACAAGACGGATATAGGAGTCCGTCTGATTGTTGGCCTCCATTGTCTTTTTTATAGCATTAGCCATTTCAGCCTTTGTTATAGGTATCTTCAAGGCGATAACCGCTGCGGAGTCGTAAAGTCTATCTAAGTGTTCATCCAAGGTGAATATTTTTCCATTATACGCACGTATTCCTTCAAACACTCCGTCCCCATAGAGCAGTCCATGGTCAAAAACTGATATTTTCGCGTCTTCCTGTGGAAGTATTTGACCATTTATATAAATCTTCAATCCCATCGCTATAATTCTTACTCCTTTCTCTTTCTATTCCAAAATGCATCCATCAACAATCCTTATAACTCGACCGGCATGTTTGGCTATTTCCTCATCATGAGTAACAATCACGACTGTTTGGTTCAGTGTTGTATTCAAATTCCAAATCAATTCAAGAATTTCATGGCCTGTCTTTGTGTCTAAATTACCCGTTGGTTCATCACACAACAACAATTCAGGATTATTAATAAGTGCCCGTATGATGGCAACTCTCTGCTTTTCTCCACCAGAGAGTTGCGAAGGTTTATGCGTTACCCGGTCTCCCAGACCTACCCTCTCCAACAAGGAAATTGCCCTTTCTGTGTAACTTTTTGTTGCCGCCTTCCTGCCTGAAAACCTACTTCCAATGAGGCCGGGCAACAAGACATTCTCTAAGGCGGTAAAATCAGGCAGAAGATGGTAAAACTGGAAAACAAAACCGAAATTACGGTTACGAATATCGGCCTGTTTCTTCGCACTTAACTGAGTCAGATTTATCCCTTTGTATATTACGGAACCTGCGGTTGGGGTATCTAAAATCCCAAGGATGTGTAATAGCGTACTTTTCCCGGCACCAGATACACCTACAATTGCAACAATCTCTCCTTGTTCAATGGATAAGTTAATCCCTTGCAGCACAGGAACAGTGCGTTCACCATTCGCGTATTCTTTAAATAAATTTACAGCCTGTAATAGACTATCACTGTTTGTAATATTCCGAGACACCATAGTGGCATACAATAAACGTTAATTTTTAAAACAGCAGGTTGAGACTATATCATACCTGTAAGTGTTAGTCAATTGTTTATTTAACGCTATGCTGCGCCGATGAGTCGATGCCTCGATTGGCCAAAGTATCGGCAATAACATTTTCCTCTCTACGGACATGGTGAATCTTCCACGCAGGTATTTTATTCAGCAGTTTCGTGAGTTCATTATAGAGAGATAGAATGTTTGGGCTCTTTACGCGGTACACACCGTTGAGTTGCCGTACCAGGAGTTCACTATCAGTCTTAAAATTTACTTTTTTGGCATGATAGGCAATGGCCTTCTGGGCTGCAAGTATCATGGCCTGGTATTCAGCAACGTTATTTGTAGTCTCTCCAATAAACCTGCTTACATCCTCGACAAGCTGATAATCCTCATTGAAGATGGCCACACCGATACCAGCCTTACCCGGATTCCCCCTTGATGCCCCATCGGTATGAATAATAAGTTCTCCAAATCCTTTCTGCCCTCGATGGGGAATGTCCCGGTGTGGCACACAAGTATCGGCTGGCTCTTTTGCCTTTTCCATTTTCAAAATTTCTTGAAAGAGCGTATCAAGCATTTCCCGGGTAACTGAGGGATTTTCCCTGATCAACCTTTCTGTGTCCAGGTATTTCGATATCAGTGACAAAAATTCCTGTGGAGATAGATTTCCCATAGTATAAAAACTCTCCTTCAAGGCTGGTTCAATCCTGCAGATTGAACCATATATTTGAACGGTACTGTAAAGCTTGAACTCATGCTGTGAGACGGAATCATACCAGCTATTTCGGTTCAATCGAGGACGATTGAACCAGTAAAAACCAGCAAAAGAATAACAATCAGACGAATGCATTAAG
>JAUQXU010000441.1 GCA_030837935.1 Candidatus Brocadia sp. | reverse complement strand
AAAGAAAAAAATTGCGGTCATCCAATAAAATCGTTACCAGCTAAACAATTGTTAATGGAAGGGGAGTAGGGGCCAGGTCTTTACAGGTTGCCCGAGAATGAAGTTGGCCAAACCGGCGCATACCATGTTTATCTTGAAATAACTTGTCAATATACAGTATAGTGCTGACCATCAAAATGCATTCTCGGACAGCCTGTAAAGACCTGATCCCTTTGTCGGCACGCGGAGGCATACGGATGCGTTTTGTAGATGAAGCAACGGTAGGCAGCGTTCTATGTATGAAGGACCTGATTCCCGTGATGCGCCAGACCATGATTGATTTCTCGCGGGGTCGAATCGCCCAACCTCCCCGCCGAATGTTTGCAGTTCAACCGCACGGTGGGTTTTTCGGAAGCATGCCTGCAGCGAGCGCGCATGCTTTGGGCGCCAAGCTCATCACATTCTACCCAGGCAACCCCGAGAAGAATCTCCCTACGGTTATGGCGGTGATTGTGCTCTTCAGGCCCGAAACCGGAGAACCGTTGGTGATTCTGGATGGACGCTTAATCACCGAGATGCGAACCGCAGCCGTCACAGCAGCCTATATCGACACCATTGCAGCACCAAATGTGAAGACCCTCGCGATCTTGGGTGCTGGTACGCAAGGCAGGAGACATATGGAAGCCTTATCTCACGTCCGTGAGTTCGAGGAAATCCGCATTTGGAATCGCACGCCACGGAGAGCCGAACAGCTCGCTGCGGACATAGGTGGCAAGGTGATGTCGCGCGAGGAAGCGGTGCGTGATGCGGATGTGGTTGTGGTAGCGACATCCTCCACCGAGCCGGTGCTCGAAGGGAAATGGCTGCGCCCCGGCGCGAAAGTTGCGACCATCGGTTGGGCAGGCGCAGACGGCGCAGAGGTTGATGCGGCAACGATGTCTCACGTCATTGTTGTCGACTCTCGCGAAGGGACGTTGTCAGAGTCGGGCAACATACGACGATTCAACGCCCAAATTTACGCCGAACTTGGCGAAGTCCTCGACGGCACACGGCCAGTGAATCCAGATGCTACCGTGGTCTTCGATTCAATCGGTATGGCCTGCGAGGACATAGCCGCAGCAATGCTGGTCTACGACAAATTGGGGACAGGGTCTTAACCTGCCTAAGAACTAGATAAGGGGCCAAGAATACCTACTTGTCGATTCTCTCCAATGCAAGCAGAAAACCGTATATGATAGCCTGTGGTCTCGGAGGGCAACCAGGGATGTAAACATCCACAGGGACAACATTATCAATCCCGTTTTTTGTGGCATAACAGTTACTGAAAATACCCCCGCTGCATGCGCAAGCGCCCAAGGCTATAACCATCTTCGGTTCCGGGGTGCTATGATAGGTCTTTATCAGTGCGGTTTCAAGATTTCTCGTTGGAGGTCCTGTAACGAGTAAGCAATCAGCGTGGCGTGGCGATGAAACAATATCAATCCCAAACCTCTGTAAATCATGCACCGGGCTATTGTATAAGGCAACAACCTCCCATTCACAACCATTACAAGAGCCAGCATCCACTTCACGAACGTGAAGTGAACGTCTGAAAACAGAAAAAATCTTTTCCCTGAGCTTCAAGCCAAGCTCTTCAACCGAAGCCGTTTTGTCTAAACCAGCCTTAACCAAAAGGTCGTCTTTATGTATTGCCGCAAGCTCAAAATCATTCGTGATCCTGATAGCTCTGTAAGAACATGCATCTTCACACATACCGCAGAATACGCATTTAGCGTGGTCCAACTGCAAGGATCGCTTACCTTTGTCCTCAATCCATGTGTAAGCATTTGTTGGACAGACCTCCACGCACACATTGCACTGTTTGCATCGCTCATTATCTATCTCAATCCTGCCCCGAAAGCGCAAAGGAGCATAGTCCTTTTCTTTTGGATAGTGTGAGGTAACTACACCTGTCTGGAAACTTTTTTGAAATTTTGTAAACATTTTTTACCCACGAAATACACAAAAAAACGCGAAAACAGATTTAAAATCTTTATAACAAAAACTTTTTATAAAACTTCTTTTCACATTGTTAAAACAAACCTTTCGTATTCCAACTTTGGATAATGGCCAAAGTTTACAAGAATACCTAATTTTAGTCCAGATGCGTTTAAATAATTAAAAACTTGTGCTTTATGCTCTTCCAAATCCCATTGCTTTGTAAACATTAAAGCAAGCCCCCCAACAATCGCATAACTTTCATCAGGATATAGAATTCCCGACATAGTGCAACTTACCCGAAATTTTTCTTTTTCGCGTAATTTCGCGTATTTCGTGGGCCACATTATTATAAATCAGTACACGAATAACATAACTCGAAGCTCTTGTTAATCAATGGAAAATCCGGAACAATGTTACCGGGAATTGTATAGGGAATAGATGGCCAGTTACAGAAAGAAGGGGAACGTATCTTATATCGGTATAACATATTGTTCGGCGCTGTCATGATCCAGTAAATATTTTCACCACGCGGCGATTCTACATAGCTCAATGCCTGTTTATAAGGAGGAAGTTCCTTCATTGAAGTTTTGATGGGACCTTCGGGTATTTTATCAAAACACTGCTCAATAATATACATGGATTGATAAACCTCATCTATTCTTACTTTTGTTCTTGCAAACACATCACCCTCATAATAAAAGATAGAGATATCAAAATCCACTTCATTATAAGCTGCATAAGGGTGAATAAGACGGGTGTCTGTAGCAATCCCGGATGCCCGTGCAGCAACACCAACAACCCCTAACTCCTTAGCAATTTCTGTAGATAGTCTACCAGTAGTTTCCAGCCGATCTAATAAAGAGGATGAGTTAATGATAATATTTACGAGTTCTTTGAAATCCTTTTTAACATGGCTGAGCGTAGTTAAGATATGTTTTTTTAAATCATCGTCAATATCAAAACGCACACCGCCAATCGTAACCATACCTCTTAAATAACGATTACCGCAAATAGTTTCATTAAGCTGTTGTATGCGCTCACGAATCCTAAACCCATGTGCACTTCCTAAAAGAAAGGCTGCACCCGTGCAGATATTGCCAACGTCGCCTATATGATTGTAAAGTCTTTCCAATTCCAGAATAATAGTTCTTATAAATTTTGCACGCGGTGGTATTTCAACACCCGCCACCTTCTCAATAGCCTGGCAATAGCCAGTTGCATGCGAAGCAGCACAAACACCGCAAATACGCTCGGCAAGAAATAACCCCTTTGTATATGGCATCGTCTCAAACAGCTTCTCTGTACCTTTATGCGTATAAAACAATTTTGCATCAAGATAATATATGCTGTCACCGACAGCGCTAAACCGGAAGTGCCCAGGTTCAATAATGCCTGCATGGATGGGACCCACGGGAATTTCAAAAACACCTTCACCTTCTACTTTAAAAAATGGCAGTTTGGATTCCTGAAGGGGTATATGGGTATTTATATCAAAATCCTTCCTTAAAGGATATGTTTTATCCGGCATATTGCCATGAAGTACAAGCGTACTGGGATCAGGATGTCCAACGGGCTCAAGCCCGAACATATCCTTAATCTCACGCTCGTACCAATGCGCTGCTGGAATTTTTGTGGTAATCGATGGGAATTCCGGATGGTCTTCACTCACAGGTATATGAACAATCAAAAACATATCTGCGCGCAGCATAGAAAAAACGTAATAAATTCTGAAATTCCCATTCAGGCTTCTTTCATCGTTACCTATCATTGACGAAAGACTCGCATGAAGAGTTCCTCGTATATAGACACACACATCCAAAAGATTTTCCTTTTTCGTAGAAATATATATTTCGTTTTCCAGGAAACTTTTCGTAATGATGACAGTGTCTTTGAACTGATTGGTTAATTCGGTAATACAAAGTTGCCTGTGGTTTTCCATTATGTATTCCTTATAATATCAGAGATTTGACTGAGTATTTCCCGCATAATGGGCGGCACGTAGAAACTAATAATCAGCACAAAGACCAATAAAAAGCACATGGCAGCAATGGTAAACTTGTTCACCTCTCCCCGGACAATGTTATCTGTGGGTTCGCTAAAAATCATTTTGAATATATTATTTATGTAACCGATAAAAATAAGTACGAGAAATACAATAAGCAATGATGTGAATATAAGAACAAATGCACTCCCGCTTGAAAAGGCATCGGCCAGAACTATGAATTCACTGACAAATATATTAAACGGCGGGATACCAGTAATGGCAAAGACAGCGATAATCAAAATTACTCCGGTAACGGGCATTGTTCTGATAATTCCTTTTATAGATTCCATTTCCCTTGTTTTATATTTTAAGAATAAATTACCCCCGCAAAAAAACAAGAGTGATTTTGCTACCGCGTGGTTGAAAGTATGGAGTTCCGCTCCATAAATACTATACATACCTCCAAAACCCAGACCGAGCGCAATAAAACCGATGTGTTCAATACTACTAAAGGCGAATAATCGCTTATAGTCTCTTTGTACAAGGATAAAAGGTATAGAAACAATGACAGAGATGAGCCCAAACGCCATCAGAAGGGTACACGAATAATTTGGACCGAGACATTTTGAAGAAATAATATGGAAACGAATGATACCATATAAAGAACAATTTAATAATACCCCGGAAAATAAGGCGCTAATGGGCGATGGCGCCTGACTATGGGCATCGGGTAACCACGTATGCATAGGCGCAAGTCCTGCCTTTGTACCATACCCAATGATGATAAAGAGAAAGGCAAGTTTCATCGTATGCGGTTCAAACCTATCTGCCACAGCAAGCAGGTCCGTCCAATTCAGCGCATGCCCAATTTCACCAATAACATCTTTTGACGAATGATAGGTAAGAATAACACCAAATAACGCCAGGGTAATCCCCACGGTGCAGATGATGATATACTTCCATGCCGCTTCCTGGTGAGGCTTTTTATTATAAAAACCCACCAGGAATGTAGTAGATAAGGTTGTGGCTTCAATCGCCACCCACATAATTCCCAGGTTGTTGGTCACACAAACCGCCAACATGGTAAAAATAAAAATATGGAAAAGAAAGTAATACCAGCGCAACCTCTTTTCGGGAAACTCAGCCTCATGGAGTTCTGCATCCATATAGCCAATCGAATATAAGGCAGCGGCGAAACCAACAACACTGACAATCTGCGCAGTGAGTAAACTAAGGGCGTCTACATAGAAAAAGCCATTGAGTTCCTTTAACGAATGATTAAGGTAAATATTATAACTAAGATATATATTATAGAGCAAAAGAGTGAAGCTACCAGCGACACTAATATATTTAGATATGTTGTGTTTTTTTATAAAAACACAGGCGATTGCGGTTATCAGTGGTATAACGAGAAGAATTGATATGAGCATTCTATTCCCTGAGTTCTCTTAAAAAGCCTGTATCGGTGGTCTCAAATGTTTCTTTAATCCTGTATACATAGATGCCCATAATGATTACGCTCACCAGGATATCAAAAAAAACACCCAACTCTACGATGAGAGGCATTCCGTATGATGTGGATAACGCAGCAAAGAAAAGACCGTCTTCCATCGCTAAAAGACCGAGTATCTGTGTAATGGCTTTTTTCCTGGTAATCATGGTAAAAAATCCCACAAGGGTAATGGCTATCGAAACGGGCAGACAATGCCTCATGAAGGTACTTTCAAATCGAATAATAGGTTCTGTTGCATAATATGCAATAAGGATAACGCCGCATGAACACAGCAACGACAAGGTAAAACTAAGATAGGATTCTACCTCTTTTTTAATCCCAACTTTTTTTATAATATAAAAGAGGAAACCCGGGATGATAACTACCTTAATCACAAGGGTAATGCCCGTAGTAATAAAAATATGGTAAATACCGGAATAATATGCAATGAGTCCGCTCGCACATGCCAGGATAAAGGATCTGATAGCATACGCCCATACGCAGGTAGTCAATCGGCTTGTACTAATATGTAAAACCGTTGCCATGAGCATCATGACCGCCAGGACATCGATAGTTTGAGAATTTACAATAATGTGTTGTTTCATAGCAAATCAACTCACTATATAATGAGTAATAATCGCAAGTACCGCTAAAATAAATGAAGTCCCTAACAGGTTTGGTATACGGAATAATCGCACCTTCGCAAAAGAAGATTCAACAATAGCAATAAGAAGTGCAAAAAATCCAATCTTGACGACATAGAATGCAAAAGAAATAATCAGTCCTGGGAATGTAAGACCAGAAGCAACACCCCAGGGCAAAAAGGTATTTACAAGGATCGTTAGCAATATGAGTAATTTCATGCAGGATGCCCATTCGATCAAGGCAAGATAGCGACCAGAAAATTCAAGGATCATTCCCTCGTGGATCATCGTCAATTCTAAATGGGTAAATGGATTATCAACGGGAATCCTCCCTGCTTCCGCAATAATTACAATGACAAGGGCGGCGAGGGCTAAAAAGAGCGCGGGACTCAGTAATTTGTAACTAAGCATTGCCTGGGTAATATTGCTTAAATTGGTAGAACCACTAATAATAGCAACAGTAAAAACAGAAAGCATCATGGCAGGCTCAGCCATAGAAGAAATTGCCATCTCACGGCTACCCCCTATACCCCCAAACGCACTGCCGGTATCAAGGGAAGAAAGCACAAGAAAAAATCTGCCCAACGCAAAAAGGTAGATAACAAGAATTACATCGCCCGTAAAATTTGCAGGAACGGTTGAAGAAAGAACAGGAACCAGGAGCGCAATAATCAAAATAGATATAAAGGTCACATATGGGGTGGCCCTGAAGATCCACGATGCCGTTTCTGATACCACAGCATCTTTCCGGAGGAGTTTCGTGAGGTTGTAATACGGCTGAAATAAGCTCGGACCTCTCCGGCACTGAAAACGAGCCTCTGTTTTATTAATAAACCCTTTGACCAGGGGAGACAATCCTACAATAACAACGATCTGGAGAATGGGAAGTATAATAAGCTGAATCAAGACAGATATCCTACCATCTAATAGCCAACATCGAGATTAATAAGGTGATAAAAATATAGACAAGATACATATGAACGCTCCCGGTATGTATCCATCTTACCTTATTTGATATGCTTAAAACATATCTTGAAAGAGGGGCGTAAAAATATTTTTCAAATATGGGCGTTATCTCGGAAATATACATTATAGACTTTACAAAATACTTAGGAACAGAGTACGTGGTCTTTATCTCAAGGCGAGGTCTATATAAGTTACTGAAAATAATCCTGAACGGTTTAGAAAAAGCCGTTGCTGTATACCCAAACCTTGGTTCCGGAGATATCCCGCACGTCCAGGTCTCATACAGCTTCTTTGTAAAACCTGGATTTATTAAAGTCATTGCTCCAACGGTAATTGCTAAAAACATCAAACCAAAAACAGTGGCGCTTTGGGGTGATATCTCAGAAAAATTAGTCTGAAGGGTCTTCGTCTGCAACCAATCATATGAAGTAATTGCCTTCGCAATATTAACACCTAACAGCTCGGTACTGGCATGATTAACGGTCATCATAATTTTCACAGGGAAAAGCCCCATAAATACGCAAAGCCCTGCCAGAAGTCCCATGCTTACGTACATAATAACAGGAACTTCTTTGGCATGTTGTGCATGTTCAGAACGTGGCAAAGCAAGGAATGAAATCCCGAATGCCTTCACAAAACAGGTGGCAACGAGCGCCCCCGTCAAGGCGACAGTAGCGCCACAAATAGCTGTCAGTACCTTTACAATCACCGATGGAATGTTAGAGCCGTTTAACAATGATTGAAAAACAAGCCACTCGCTCATGAACCCATTGAGAGGAGGAATTGCTGAAATAGCTAAGGCACCTACCAGGAATAAAGGAGCTGTTATTTGTAATCGTTTGATCAAACCACCAAGTTGTTCTATATTCTTCGTATGTGTTGAGTAATAGATATTCCCGGCACAGCCAAAAAGTAAAGACTTAAATACCGCATGATTCAACACGTGGTATAGACCGGCAACCATTGCAAGGGATGACAATGCCATAAGATTATATGATTTAAAGATCATTGACAACCCAATAGCAATGAGGATGATACCGATATTTTCAACACTACTATAAGCAAGTAAAGTCTTAATATCTTTCTCCATAAGGGCATACAGGATACCTAATATCGCCGATGCCGCGCCAATAATGAGAATAATAACCCCCCACCAGGGCGGACAGGGTGTAAGGAATTCAAAGTAGAACCGGATAAAACCATAGATGGCTGTTTTAATCATCACGCCCGACATGACCATAGACACATTGCCAGGCGCTGCGGGGTGTGCCAAAGGAAGCCAGAGATGCAAGGGGAAAATACCGGCCTTGATACCAAAACCAATGAGCACCAGAAAAAATACAATATTTTTGCATATCGCAGGCATAACGTCTCCGGCATATCTGAAGCTGTCAAAGTCAAACGTCCACGTCTTTACATATGAAAACATAATGAAAAAGGCAACGGAGATAAATACTGCACAAATATAAGACATAAAGAGATAGACAAAACCAGCCTTTCTATTAAGGGGATTTTCGTATTCAAAAATGACAAGGAAAAACGAAACCAGCGTCATAAGCTCCCATACGATCATAAATACTAAGGCATTGTTTGCAGTTACAACAAGGATCATGGACAAAAGAAAGAAGTTGAAATTAAAACCCAAAAACCGCGTGTCCCGCTTATTAACGTATAGCTTTGTATATCCAAGAGAATAGATGGAAGCTATAAAACTAACAACGGATATGGCAAGGATAAAAATTGCAGAGAGTGAGTCTATTAAAAAACTATATTTAATAATGGCGTGGTATAAGAGAAAATTGAACCGTATGGCAGAGTGATTGAATAATACCGATGTGGCTATGGCAATGTTAAAACAGGAGGCAATGGCCGCCAAAATAAGTGATATGTAATTTCCCAGCATTTGCCATCTATAGAAACATAAGGCAAAAAGCGAACCGGCTGCAAACAGAATAATCGATATAATAAACAGATGTTCAACCATAATGCGTATTATCCAAGGTTTTCACAAATAGATTAAGCATACTTTAATCTAATAATAATTTAAAAGCAACTTGTTAAGTCCGAAGATGGTAGCAAGTTATTTTTTAAATGCCAACCTTTTTAAAGATTTTTAAGAGATATTAGAATTTCTCCCGCATCTATACATCTGCAGATGGGACATTTTTCTTTTGAAATAAGAGACTCGCGCTCTTTAAGCGGCATAAATGCCGCCTTAAAAGAACGAGATGTTATTTGCCAATTGCCTCCATATTCTTTTAGATTCCCGCAAGAACAATATACTACTGGTTCAAACATGGACGTTCACCTCAAAATTTATGTATGAAGTTATATAAAGTTACATTTTTAATACACCAGAAAAGGTTAAAAATCAAAAGTCAAAAATATCTATATCTTTCAAGATTATGTTCGATGATGGGGGGAAGCAGATGAAATTCGAAAAAATTTCAATTAAAATACGGCAACGAAAAATAAACATACAATGACAGAAACCACCGCTATCGTACCAGGGAATTTGTTTCAGCGATAATGCGATTTCTTTGGAGGCGCAGTATTACGGTTTTTCAGACTTCCCGCCGGTTACTTTTGCCTTCCGTTTCGCTTGATAGATTACACCTAAGGCGAAATGCGACTTATCGTCGTTTGGGTTGAGTTCCAGGGCTTTTTGTAAGGACTTAATAGCCTCGTCAAGCTGATCCTTCTTTGCATAGGCAACACCCATATTATAGTAAGCATCCGGATATTGTGGATTAATTTCCACGGCTTTTTTAAAGGCAATAAGAGATTCATCCAGGGAGTCCATAGAGGCATAGGTAACACCTAAATTATAATATCCCTTTTCAAATTTTGGGTCAAGTTCCACAACCTTTTTAAACGCCGCCATGGCATCGGAATATTGTTTCTTTCCGTGATAAACGATTCCTAGATTATACTGTGCCTCGATATATTGCGGAGATGCAGCAATAGCCTTTTTCAGGTTTTCAATGGCCTCATCCAATCGACCTGTCTCGTAATAAATTACACCGATATTGTTATATGCCTTCACAAAATTGGATTCAATCTCTAACGTTTTTTTGTATTCGGCGATGGCATCTTCTGCCATTCCTTTTTCACTATACACAATCCCAAGATTATAATGTGCCTCTGCGGAACTCGGGTTTTTTTCTATCGCCTGTTGAAATTCCCTGACAGCGGCATCCAGTAATTCATCTTTGCCCTGATCCTGGCAATAACCTACGTTTACTAAAGTTAATAACATAAGCACGATAACGATACACATTCTCATAACATGGCTCCTCTTAAATACTATCAAGTTAATTAACCGGCATACGGCCTTCTTTTAACGGTTCGCACAATCTTTTCATAGTAATTGATTCCGCCATCTCTGATACAAGAGGTTGAATCTTATGGTCTTTTAACGTAGTAATTGATGTTTCCCGAATAACTCCCGGAATAAACGAAGACATAAGATCTTTTCTTTCTGTAACTTGGTGGAGTATGGGCTCACGTTCTTTTGTTGTAAATGGCAAACGAGAAACGTCCTCAGTTATAATACCCACATTCGACTCCGGTTTATATTTTCCGGTTATAAGCGCTGTTCCTGTTTTAATCGCGGGCGCCAGAGGTGCAACATGCAATACTTCCAAGTTCACATCAGACGTGGCGGGCTCTGCGGTCGTTGTTTTCAGTTGATCAAGAGACACCACTGGTGATGGTTTTTCATATGCTGGTTCAGAAACTGCCTGAGGAGTTTCTTCTTTTGTTACTAAAGCAATCGGCTCTTTTTTGATGGTCTTTAAAATCTTATGAACGAGCAGGTCTCCCACGAGTAATTGCTTCAGCGAAGCATCTGTTTTAACAACTTTTAAATAATGATAGTTCATGATGATTAATGCAATCCCAAAACCGATTACGATTACCGACGTAATAATCTTAGAAACAAGAGGGAAAAATTTCATAACGAGATGAAACAAAACGACAAAGATCAGTACGGATACTCCAACCTCTAAAAGGCCGGCTTGTGGTGATCCGGTTGAGGTAAAATAAACCATAACAAGAACTATGACCAGGAACCATATGCACACATGTGCAACCATGTGCTTCCATGTATTCAGCGGTTTATGACGATCTGGCATCTTTGCCGGTTCTGTAAGTTTATTGTTTTTGTCTGTTGGGTTGTTTTTTTCTGTCATAATATATTGAATTGAAAAGCGGACATTTGAAAACGCTTATTTAGTTCCTTCTGAGAAACACCATGCAGGGAGAACAATCAGTATCTCACGGATAGATTAAAGCATTTTTCAAATTTTGTCGAGTAAAAATTGAGTACAAGTATTTCGACATTCTAAAGCATGATATAATATCTCAACCAGATGTAAACAGTAGATATGATGATCGTTTCAATGGTAATGGGTATTGCATAGATAATAAACTTTTTGAACGATATAGGATATCCAGCCTTCTCCGCAAGGCCTATGGTGATAACGTTAGCAGATGCCCCAACAGGTGAACCATTTCCTCCAAGGCAAGCCCCTAGTGCTAATGACCACCACACCGGCATAAGGGTTGAATGTTGGACGACCGATTTAAAGTCCGTTCCAGCCGGCAATACAGCATGTGCTGTATTGGTAACAAGGGGGATCATACTCGCTACGAATGGGATGTTATCAACAATTGCCGAACTAATGGCAGAAAACCACAAGGTCGTAATTGCCATAACAAACATACTTTCTGAACTTGGATTTGTCAGTGAGATCATGCCTTCCGAGAGTTTCGAGATCAAGCCTACCTTAACGACCCCACCTACGATAATAAACAGTCCAATAAAAAAGAAAAGGGTCGGCCATTCCAATTCCCTCAACACATGATGCGGGTCTTCTTTTGAAATAATGAGAAGGATTGCGGCACCTAAAATGGCAATCGTCGCAGGTTCATAGTGGAGTGTGCCATGGGTGACAAACCCCAGGACGACCATCCCCAATACACCAAGTGATTTTTTTAATAAACTATAGTTTTTAATCAAGGTATATTCATCCATGGCCAGTATCTTTTGTCTTATTTCTTCCCTGACAAAAAGTTTCTTTCCAAAGAGAAATTTTATTGTCAAGAGAAAGAATGAGAAAATAAAAAGGACTGCCGGCGCCGTGTGATAGATAAAATCCATAAAGGTAAGTTGTATCTTACTGGCAATCATGATATTTGGCGGGTCACCAATGAGTGTTGCGGTGCCACCGATATTAGAAGCCATGACTTCCGATATCAGAAATGGGAAGGGGTCCAACTCCAGTTCATCGGCAATAAATAGTGTAACAGGAACAAGAAGCAATACCGTAGTCACATTGTCGAGCAAGGCAGAGAGGACGGCCGTGATACAGGCAAAGAAGATGAGAATCAGGAATGGTTTTCCTTTGGCCAGTTTTGCTGCCTTTATCGCAAGGAATTGAAATAGGCCTGTTTTACTGAGGATATTAACGATAATCATCATGCCGATGAGAAGGAAAATAACGTTATAATCAACGGCATATTTTTCTTCATAAAAGGCCTCGTGCTGACTTACGATTTTCAGTATCATCATCAAACCCGCGCCAATGAGTGCAACCTTTGTTTTGTCGAGTTTTTCAGAAACAATTAAACCATAAGATCCAAGAAAGATGATAGTGGCAATCCAAAATACCATGAATTCGGTTCCTTAAAATTTGATTTATGTTCGTGTTTAAATTCTTCGGTCTTAATCAGGCTTCGCTCGTGTGACGTTATCCCGAGAGGAGCCAAATAAACCAATTTAGTTTTCTGCAAGGACTTTCGTAATATGTTTTAGCAGGATTTGGCGTGGCACGATCCCAACAACGTTACTGTCTCTTACCACAGGAAGAGAATGTATTCTGTTAACAAATATAAGTGCAGCCGCTTTAATCACCGTATCATCTTCATATACTGTTATAGGTTGTTTTGTCATAATTTCAGTGGCGGTTAAATCTTTAGATTCTCTGCATTTTTTCTCAAAATAATTTTTATCCATTACAGAGATAAGAGATTCATCAATAGTTAGGTATTTCGGTATTAAAACTTTTATAATGTCAGCTTCTGTTAAGACGCCCGCCAGTTTATCCTCGCCATCTACTACGTACAGAACATGATATTTAACCCTGTCCAGTATCTTTACGAGATGTCCAAAGGTATCTGAGGTGCGGATAAGATCAGGAGATGTGTCCATGATGTCCTTTACTTTCATAGTTTTGCATTCCTTTTATAAAAATCTTAAAAGCAAGTTATTACTTACCAATGTTATTCAATTTGACGATTGGACTTTATTATAATTGGTAATTGGTAATGCGTAAACGTTTTAATAAGAAATCAGGGGTGATTGGGTTCCTTTTTTCTAAATGTATCAATTATTTCCCACATGACAAGAACTACCGTATACACAACTATAGCGCAAAAAGTTGCCGAAAGAAGACTACCCACCCAGAGGGGTTTTGCGTGTCTAAAAAAAATCCTAAGCATACCTGTGTATCCTGCCAGTTCATTTATAGTAGGAGTGCCACTTAACCATAGTCCTAACCGATATTGTAAGGGATAGATAACAGGCGCTGTCAGAGGATTTGTTATCCAGCTTGCCGCTATCGCAGCGGGGAGATTAACACGCATAAAGAGGGTAGTCAGAATTATTAACGGTATTTGAACCCCAATAGTTGGCGTAAGCGCAATAAAAACACCTATTGCAAAGCCTGACGATACACTCTTATTCGTTGGTTTCCATAAGCGATGATCAAAAAGCCGGTCACCTATAACACGGTGCAATATTGTACCGCGGAGATGATGTTGACGAGGAATAAGATGCGAAAGCTTCAAGCCTAATTTTTTCAAATTGAGAATCTGTTTAATCTTTTTAAGCATAGACATCTTTTCCGTTTTTTTACCTGCAGGTATATTTACTCCTGTATGCCTCCATGCTGGTTCAGGTTTGTAGCCTGAACCAAATCTATTTAATCATATACGTTCCAAGGGAAAAATACGAAGTTAATGACACAATATCGGCAATTGCCAATACCAGGGGACACGAGGCGTGTGCCGAATTAATACCGATCTTTTTAAAGAGAATCGGCAGGCTGCATCCAAGGAAAGAGGCGGTAATAAGGGTCAATAAAATCGTTAGAGACAAGGTTATGGAGAAGCTTTGATTACCAATCCAAAAAAAGGATACTGCATAGAGCACTCCGCCACATAATAAACCTATTTTTGCCCCAACCAGTACTTCATAAAGAACCAATCTTTTCAATTTAATGGTCTTTTCAATCTGAGAAAGGGTGACCGCGACGGCCTGTGTCCCAATACTTTCGGCAAGGCCCAATATGATCGTGATAAAGAAGGCTACGAAAATAAATTCATCTATTGTTCTGTCGAACAGCCTTGTAATAAGGGCACATATAAGTCCGCTTGAAATGTTAAAAAGGAGATAGGGAAACCGCAATAAGGTACTTTTGAGGGTCGTGGGTTTTCTAAATTCCTCCAATTGAATACCAATCATTTTGAGAAGATCGTCGCGTTCATGTTCTGTTTTCTCTTCAATGGCCATTGTGTCTTCTATAAAATCATTCGCCCTTGCAATACCAACAAGTTTTCCGTGTTCATCAACAACAGGAAAGGCAATGAACTTATAAAACAAAAAAAATTCCAATGCAGTATCTGCGGAAGAATCTGCGGTTAACCGGATCGGGTTGCGCAGCATAATGTCAGAAATTTTTGTTTCTTTATGAGCAGTTATAAGTTTTCTTAGAGGTACAACACCTGCCAGTTTTCCTTCTTTATCAGTAACGTAACAGTAAAAAATATTTCCGGCAAGGTTACTGCTGCGAATTAATTCAAGTGCGGTCTGTGCCGTGTCGTCTACTGAAACTGCAAGCATTTCAGTGCTAAACCTGAATTGAAATTTGTTTTTATTTGTTTTTTTACGAAAAAGCATACTTGATTTATCTATACCTGATCCAAACAAACCGCAAAAACTTTTATTGTACCATATATGACACACTCACTGCCCAAAGTTGTTATATCTGTTTTTGTGTAACTTCCACAGTTTTTCTGGCCGTCTCCTGTAAAACCTTTTCAGCCTCTGTCCCGTTCATTCAAAAGCTGTTTTATTTACTTTTCGGCTTTTTTGTAGCTTCCAATTCGGCCTGTTTCTTTTTTAATTCCTCCTCCTTTTGCCCTTCTTCTAGACGTCTTACCTTTTCGGCTAAAAATGCGGCATTGATTTCTGCATTTTTCCACGCCTGCAACGCAACGTCATAGCGAATTTTGGACGTTTCTAATCTCGTCTTAAATATCGTAATCCACTGTTCATTTACTGCCTTTTTCCACAGCAAAATCCTATCAATTTGTTCCTGCAATTTTTTCGTAAGTTCGCTGTCCTCGATACCTTCTTTTACTGATTTCAAATTCTTAGCAAGATTCTGTTCATCAACAAACGCTTTATCTCTAATCTCCTTCAACCTATTCGTGAAAAAGGAAACTACCGACGCCTTTTCTTTGATGCCGTCCTGTATTTCAACAATGCAACTCTCTGCAATGTCAATCTCTTTCCGAATCATAGGAACTGTATCATAAGGTGTCATTGAAATTGAAGCCTCCACCGTTAATATTGACTTTAATAGCACAACCTGTTCCGAATAAACCTTTGATTGATCATGAAGTACGGCAATCCGGTCCTCATATGTCTCTATCTGTTCGTTATCTATGTCTATCTTTTCTTTCACTACTTCAATTTCTCTATTCAGTAATTCTAAAAATTTTGGATTTGCATCTCCGCTCTGGTAATCCTTTTTCTCTTGTTGGAGTCTATCACGATAAATACCCATTGCCTTTGCATCTTGTTCTAAACTTACGATAAAGGACTTTTTTTCTTCGATGGCTTTGCTAACATGTGCTTTTACTTCCTCTTCACTTATCATCGCCTGTTCAATATCTTCGGCTTTTACTGTTATGCCTGCTTCGTCAAGCTTTCCTTTGCCGATCTTTCCCTTTTCAGAAAGAGGGGCCGGTGTTCCTGCAGTATCTGCATACAAATGAAAGCACAGACCTGTCCACAAGAAACAAATACTCAGATATTGCACCATCACAAAAGTAATCTTTTTATTGAGCATTCTGGACTTCAAAAACATCT
Organism: Candidatus Brocadia sp.; assembly: GCA_030837935.1. Classification (GTDB taxonomy): domain Bacteria; phylum Planctomycetota; class Brocadiia; order Brocadiales; family Brocadiaceae; genus Brocadia. Next base: position 1,324 of record JAUQXU010000441.1, on the reverse strand, counting down.
CTGCTTTCCTTGCAAAATTATTTGCCCATAATCTGTAAATATCGCGCGATGCCGTTTCTTGTAATTAAACCGATTATCTTATCATTTTCCATGACGATAATCCTGCCTTTGTCCTCTTTTATCATTAATTCAAGGGCTCCCATGACATTAGAATCCGGGGTCATCTCCCATTTTTTGTTATGGGGGACTAAAACATCTGATATCTTTACCTTACTCCAATCTTCCCGGGGAACGTTCTTGATCTCCCTGAGAGTTATAATGCCCAGAAATTTTCCGTCATCCATGACAGGGAATCCGCCGTATCCATATCTGAGAAAATACTTATCTACCGCCTCATCGATGGGAATTGAGGAACTGACGGTTACAATATCCCTTGCCATGACGTTTTTGACCTTGATATTTGAGAGCGCCTCCTGAAGGGTTGCCTGTTGTTGGCTTGTCTGGGCTGCCATGTAGAGGAACCATCCTATAAGCGAGAACCATAATCCCCCGGGAGAACCTGTAAAAATCAAAAACAGACCAAAAAGGAGGAAAAACAGGGCGATCTTTTGCCCAAAGTTAGATGCCATTTGGGTAGCATAAAAAAAATCTTTTGTCCTGCTCCATAGCGCTGCCCTGAGTATCCTTCCGCCATCCATCGGAAAGCCTGGTATGAGGTTAAAAGCGCCGAGTATAAAATTGATCTGCGCAAGGTAAGAAAAAACCGCCTTTGGCCCGCCACTTGTATTTATAGCTATCAGGAAAAAGAAAGCCGATAAGAGAAAACTCGAAATGGGACCTGCGATTGCAATCCTGAACTCCGCTTTTGGATGCGGCGGTTCTCCTTTCATTTGTGCAACGCCCCCAAAAATGAACAGGGTAATACTGTTAATAGAAATATGGTATTTTTTAGCGATATACGAATGGGAAAGCTCATGGAACGCGACGGAAGCAAAAAGCAGCAAAGACACCAATGTGCCTTTAATCCAGTAAGCGGCTACCGGAAGATCTGGTGCGGCCTTCGGAAAATAGTGAGTAGACAAAGACCATGTTATCAAACCAAAGACAATAAACCACGAGAAATGCACCCGTATGGGTATCCCCATTAGCGTTGCAACCTTCCATGCACCCGGAACTAATGTCTTGTTCATTTTATTTCTCCTTTTTCTCGTATATTTTCGGTTTTATAATAAATTGGCACTTTTTAGCCTGCTCTATTCATGGTGAAAACAATGTAACCCGGCTCATTCAGTCAAAAAAGGAATTGCATATTTAGTACCTTACAAAAAATATTTTGACATTTTCAGCAAAAATATTTTTTGTAGTGGCAAGGCGCGCCTTGCCA
>JAUQXU010000440.1 GCA_030837935.1 Candidatus Brocadia sp. | reverse complement strand
TGAATAAACTTCGTCTTTTTGCGGGCAGCAACCGTTCCTGCATAATGGGTTTTAGCATCTGCCTCATTTCCCCCCGCCATAAACACCAATGCACCTTTGCTAAAGGCATAATCAACTGCCTGACACGTTTCTTCAGAACCATCATTATAAACATCAAAGCCACCGTAACTCATCGTTACAATATCAGCACTATATATATCCACAGCATCTTTTATAGCCACCGTAATGGCATCTTCTGAGGCACCACCAGTAATATCATCCCCAACCTTCAAAAAAATTAAATCAGCACCGTAGGCCATACCCCTGTATTTTCCATTGGACTGTGTACCACGACCCACGGCACTCCCCGTTACATGTGTGCCGTGTTCAGTTACTAAATTTTCAATGGTATCGTCCAGATCGGGATAATCTGAGTAATCCTTGCTTGCAACGGGGGTAGGAATGTCCTTATGCGTTGTGTCTAAACCGGAATCCAGTACCGCGATTCTGATACCACTGCCATCATATCCGTAATCAGTCCATATATCATCTGCATTGATACTCTTTGCTGCCTCATCGTTTTTGGGTAAGAATACCTGCTCAGCAGTCTCAAGCTTGACAACGTAATTTTTTGCGGCCAGGTCGTATAACCGACTGATAGGCATCCTTGCCAGGACATAACCTGTGGGATGATTTTCGAGGGGTGGTATCCATGAATCCTCGTACACTGTGACCCCTATTTTCTTTAAAGACGCGATCTTCGCAGCGCCTAATTTTCTTCTTACATGAATGTAAACCAATTGTTTGTCAGTCTCTACTGTTGAAATCCTCATTCCCATCTTTCGCATGGCGTTCAATCTCTCAGATGTTGGCTGCTCTCTATAGCTATTTCTCAAGTTCCTTTGTAAGCGCAACAGGCCGCTCATCTTTTTTTCTATCCTGCTGCTCTTTTCAGTTTCATTTTTTATCCTTGTTAAATGTTCTGGCAGAATAATGGGATCGTCTACGCCAGAAAAGGCTGTGTCAAGAGATACAAACGATATTGTTAAAGACAAAACAATCCCTTGTACTAAATACCATATTCCCATACTTATATTTCTCTTTTTAATTACTAAATTTTCCAGCAGTACTTATGGAAAGCTTGGAGGATTAGGAAGTGATACCTCAACTGGTTTGATAGTTTTATTTATTATCTCTTTCGAGTGGATGACGTTCAATTTTTTAAAAAGAAATTCAAACTTGGCTTCGAGTTCGTCACCAATCTTCTTTCTTACATCAGCAGAAAGATTCCAGAATCTCTCTTTAAATGGCCCAAAACCATTCTTCCTGGCTTTATATAAAAATTGCTCTTCAGTATCTCCTTCTTTCCATTCTTTTTTAATATCCGGATGATTCTTAAGAAAATCATATATTTCTTTTTTGAAATCTTGCGGAAATACACTGCTCTCATAAATCATATTCTGGAATTCAGTGGCAAGATGCACCTCAGCTGTGCCTGTTTCAGGAAATTTATCAAATGCGTCCGGTGGGAGCGTAGATGCACCATGTTGTACTGCCCCGCTAAGGCCGTATTCATCCCTGGCAACCCTTGACAAATTCTTTAGTGTTTCAAAATCCAGCTTTACCTTAGCGATTGTTCCGTCAGGCAATGGTACTCCACCGTGGCTGGTGCCAGTCTGTACACTAAGCTTACTGATTCCTTTCAACCCCTTGCCTTTCATAGCCAGGGTATTATTATACCCATCCATAAAAGCCCTTAACTCCTCAACCGTACTATTCTTTTTACCCACTTCACCTATCTCACCGCCAACGGATACCGTGATCCCTGTTGGCTCTAATGACCTGATGTAAGCGGTAAATTCGGCTGCAAATTCAAAATTAAGACGTTGTTGTTCGGTAAGGTTTGGTTTGTTTAGGTCAACAAGAGTTGATGTATCAATATCAATATTATAAAAACCGGCATCAATAGCTTCTTTAATGAGTTTTTTTACGGTATTAATTTCTCCGTCTTTATCTTTTTCGTATTTCTTTGCATTAATCTGGAAATGATCTCCCTGGATAAATACAGGCCATTCATACCCTTCCTTGATGGCAGCCGCAAGAATTGCCGCTGTATACTCGGCAGGTCTCTGATCTGTGTAACCTATCTCTGATCGTGCAATTTCGAAGATAAAGGCGCCTACGTGATTCTTTTTTGCTGCCCGAAAAATGGAACATGACACATCATGCGTTAAGCCACGTATATTTATTGCAGGTACCGTAAACCCTTTATATTCCTTTCTGCCCATAGCTACGTAAAGGGATTGAATGGATGAAGGTACAGCGCCGAGCGTATTCGCAACATTACGGATCAACCAACGAGCGGTATCCTTCAGAGCGCCTTCTTTATTAAAAACTGCGTTATATACAATCGCATCAATTTTTTTATTTCTCAATGAATCCTTATCGATTATCTTCACAACACCATTTTTCTGAATATCAATAACACCCTTAAGATCGTCTAATAAGTCTTCTTTAGCATGATAGAGCATGAGATGTTAACTCCTTTTTCACTTGTGGTTAAAAAACCTCTCATAAGTCAATACGTCTTCTTTGCTCCCAATGACAAGCGGCACCTTTTGATGGAGTTCTGTGGCCTGGATATCCAGGATACGT
>JAUQXU010000439.1 GCA_030837935.1 Candidatus Brocadia sp. | reverse complement strand
TGGCCCCTTTCTCAAACAACTTAGCTTACGCCCTGACGGTTGAGAAATTGCTTGGTATCGAAGTCCCGGAAAGGGCGCAACATATCCGTGTACTTCTTTGCGAACTTACCAGAATTACATCTCACTTGTTGTGGCTGGCAACCCATGCGCTGGATATCGGCGCCATGACCGTGTTCTTCTATTGTTTCAGGGAACGCGAGGCGATCTATGATATCTTTGAAATGGTCTCAGGCGCAAGGATGCACCTCTCGTATATCCGGGTGGGCGGCGTATCCAGGGATTTACCAGGCGGATTCTTAGAAAAAATCCGCACATTCGTTTCCGAATTTCCTTCGCGGGTCAAAGAATACGAGACACTCCTGACGGACAATCCTATATGGAAAAAACGCACAGTTGGCGTAGGAATTATTTCCGCTGAAGATGCCATCGATTACGGACTGAGCGGCCCAAGTTTAAGAGGATCAGGGGTTAACTGGGATATCAGAAAGTCAGAACCTTATTCCGGTTATGACAAATATCATTTTACCGTCCCTTTGGGTAAGAACGGGGATGTATACGATCGCTATCGTGTGCGAATTGAAGAGATGCACCAGAGCAACAGGATTGTTCATCAGGCATTAAATATCCTCCCCAAAGGCGATTATACAGCCAGGATACCAAACGTTACCTTGCCTCAGAAAGAAGATGTTGAAACAAACATGGAATCCATGATCAATCATTTTAAATTGATTATGGACGGCATCCATCCACCGAAGGGAGAGGTCTATGCAAGCATTGAAGCCCCCAAGGGTGAATTGGGTTTTTACTTAGTCAGTGATGGTTCCAGCCGCCCTTACCGGCTAAAAATAAGGCCACCTTCTTTTGTCAACCTTGAAGCGTTACCGAAGATGGTAGAAGGCCGGTTACTTCCTGATGTCGTTGCCACGATCGGAAGTCTCGACATTGTTTTAGGAGAAATTGATCGTTAACATTTGAGCACCACAAAAGAGTATGCGGTGGTTTTCGCGTAGCACTCTTTAATATATCTCTTCAAAGTATAGTAAAATAATTTACAATGAATACAAATAAAACGGTAGACCTTTCAAAGATGGAACAGGTGCTGGAGAAATATAAAAACGCCAGAGGGTCACTTATCCCTGTTTTGCAAATAGTGCAGGCAGAATATGGTTATTTGCCCGAACCTGTTATTGGTCTCATTTCAGAAAAATTGCATATGAGTATTCATGAAATCGTGGGAACTGCTACTTTTTATGCTCAATTCCATTTAAAACCCCGTGGGGAACATATCATTAAAGTTTGCTGCGGGACTGCGTGTCATGTAAAAGGAGCAAAAAAGGTTTTGGAAAAAATTAGCGAAACATTAGAAGTTTCCACAGGTATGACAACAAAGGATAATGCATTTACTCTAGACGAAGTTGCTTGTTTGGGCGCATGTTCGCTGGCGCCGGTCATGATGGTAGACGAAGACATCCATGGAAAACTGGCCCCTGACACCGTGGGTAACGTCATAAAAGAAATAAGAGAAGCAGGAGTTTCCCGATAATAGTCATGACTAACGAAACGATGCATCAACAACAAAAACCCAATCCGCAAACGCCAAAGATTATTATTGGTATGGCCTCTTGCGGTTTAGGCGCCGGCGCCAGAAGCGTGTTGAAAAGCGTTGTGCACGAGTTAGAAAAGCAAAAACTCGAAGCAGATATATTGTCTACCGGCTGCATTGGCATGTGTGCGCATGAAGTGCTCGTGGACGTAATCTTCCCGGGACGTACGCGTGTTACATACGGAAATGTAAAAACCACCATGGTTCCGCAAATCTTAGAAGAGCACATAGGGAAGGGAGAGGCGGTAAAAAAATTTGGTATAGCACAGATGTATCTGGATGATAAAACCGTTATCCCTTACGAAGGGTTGCCTTTCTTTGATGAAATGGAGATGAATAAGGGCCAGAAAAAATATATCCTCAGGAACTGCGGATATATTGATCCGGATAGCATTGATGAATATATCGCGCGTGGCGGGTACGCGGCTCTTGAAAAGGTACTCAAAGCTATGACTCCCAAGGCCGTAATCGATGAAATAAGCAAATCGGGTCTCAGGGGCCGTGGAGGTGGTGGTTTTCCAACCGGTGAAAAATGGGCATCCTGCGCCAAGTATGCTGCTGATGAAAAGTTTGTTCTCTGCAATGCCGACGAAGGAGACCCGGGCGCTTTTATGGATAGAAGCCTTCTTGAAGGCGATCCCCACGCTGTCCTGGAAGGTATGATTATCGCTGGATACGCTATTCATGCCACCAGTGGTTATATCTATGTGCGTGCTGAATATCCATTGGCAGTCAAGCGGTTAAAACACACCATTGAAGAGGCCAAAAAGCGCGGCTTTTTAGGGCAAAACATCCTGAAAAGCGGGTATAGCCTGGAAATCTATATAAAAGAAGGGGCTGGCGCCTTCGTTTGCGGTGAATCTACCGCACTACAAAACTCCATTGAAGGAAAACGAGGTATGCCGCGTACTAGGCCCCCGCAATCTGTAGAGGCTGGATTATGGGACAAGCCCACGTGCTTAAACAATGTAGAGACCTTTGCCAACGTACCGTTTATTATAAATAAAGGCGCCGATTGGTATTTCAAAATCGGTACAGAACATAGCAAGGGAACGAAGATTTTTTCCCTGACTGGTAAGATAAAAAATGCCGGACTTGTAGAAGTTCCTATGGGCACCACGATTAGACAGATTGTCTTTGATATGGGTGGCGGAATTCCGAAAAAGAGAAAATTTAAGGCCGTGCAAATCGGAGGCCCATCGGGTGGAAGTCTTCCCGAGTCCTTGCTGGATTCACCTATCGATTACGAATCGCTTGTTGGGGCGGGAGCGATGATGGGTTCCGGAAGTTTTGTGGTCGTTGATGATACCACCTGTATGGTTGAGATGGCGAGATTTTTTATGAATTTTTGTGCGAATGAATCCTGCGGTAAATGCCCCCCCTGCAGGATTGGCACTACCCTTATGCTGGACATCCTCACCCGTATTACCCTGGGGCAGGGCGAAGAGAAAGATATGGAAGTACTGGAACAAATGAGTGATGAAATAAAGGTGATGTCCCTGTGTGGTCTTGGGCAATCTGCCCCGAATCCTGTAAAATCCACACTACGGTACTTCAGGGATGAATATGTTGCCCACATACGTGACAAAACTTGTCCGACTGCCACGTGCGTTGCCCTGCACAAATATGAAGTTACACCGGAAAAGTGTACCAAATGCCAGGCATGTATTCGTAACTGCCCTGTGAAGGCAATCAGCGGCAGTACGACTGAGGCCGCTGTTATTAATAAAGAGAAATGTATTAAGTGTAATCTCTGTTATGAAAAATGTAATTTCTTGGCAATAAAATGAATATAATAAATTTTGTTATCGATGATAAACCAATAAGCGCCCCTGAAGGCACGAACATTTTCCAGGCAGCCCTGGATAACAATGTCTATATTCCCGGTCTGTGCTACCATCCCAAACTCTCCCAGTTTGGAGGGTGCAGGCTGTGTTTCGTGGAGGTCACTGAGCGGAAAAGAACGGGACACCGGTTTGCTTGTGCGCACCCCGTGTCTGAAGGAATGATCGTAAAAGTAAATACGCCAAAAGTGACCAGATATCGAAAGTCTGTTATGGAATATTTGTTAGCGCACCACGAACTCTCATGTCCCACCTGTGATAAATCTGGTGAGTGCGGATTGCAAAATATCACCTACGAACTAAATCTGGCCCCAGGCAGATTTAAAACCGTAAGGTCTCATTATCCCGTGATTCGGGATAATCCGGTTTTAGAACTAAACAGGAACCGGTGTATTTTGTGTGGCCGATGTGTAAGCACCTGTAAGGAAATTGAAGGAATTGGGGCAATCGACTTCCAAAATCGTGGATTTAAAACGGTCATAGGTACCGCCTTTGACAGACCCCTGGAGTGCAGTTTTTGCGGTGGTTGTGTTTCGGTGTGTCCAACCGGAGCCTGGCAGGACAGAACTCTGGGGTTCAAAGGCAGACCCTGGGAATTCAACAGTACGCCTACAATTTGCCCTTACTGCTCTGTTGGCTGTTCGATTGTTATAAACACAAAAATGGACAGTGTGCGGCGTATCGTGTCAAACGATCGTCTGGGAATAAACGAAGGAAATCTATGCGTTAAAGGCAGATTTGGCCACGAATTTATCCATTCTCCGGAACGGATAAAAACCCCGTTAATCAGAAAAAACGGCGAATTATGTCCTGCATCCTGGAACGACGCCATTGACGTCGTATCGAAACGGTTTCAGCAAACTATAAGTGAACATGGCGGACAATTCATTGGTGGCATTGGTTCCGAGAAATGCACCAATGAGGATAATTATCTCTTCCAAAAATTCTGCAGGTCTGTATTAGGAACGAATACCATTGACAACGTATCTCATATAAAATCACCTTACCTCAATGGACTGATTTATCAATCTGTTGTGAACGGGATTGTGTCAACATCGCTGAAAGAAATAGAGCATGCAAATACCCTGTTCTTTTTCGGGGCCGATATAACAGAGGCCCACCCTGTAATCGGAAGCATGGCTCGAAAAGCCATAAGGACAAACAATGCCAATCTCATTGTTGCCAATATAAGAAATGTCTTATTCAATAGTGCTGCTAAAAATGATATCCGCTTACAATATGCTTTAGGAAGTCAAAATGTATTGATCAACGCCCTGATTAAAGTCATCCTCGACGAAAACCTGGTTGACTTAAAAAAGGCAGAAATATCTGCAACCAATCTTCATGAATTGCGATCCTCGCTGGATAAGTTCAGCGTAAAGGATGCTTCTCAATCAACCGGTATTCCCGAGGAAACCATCAGAAGCGTATCAACATTATTAACAAAGCCGGGAAATTGTTGCATCGTTTGTGGAAAGGATATTGAAGAATATCCATTAGGTGAAATCACGATAAAAGCCTTGTCGAATCTCTGCACACTCATCAATGCCGCTAATCATGAAAAGATCACTGCCAGCAGGATTTCTCTCCTATTTTCGAGGTCCCACAACAACTCTCAGGGCGTAAATGATATGGGAGTCGTCCCCGAATTCTTTCCAGGGTACCTTGATATCAATAATGCGTCCAATAGAGAAAAGGTTGAAAAATTATGGGGTATAAAACTATCGGACAACATTTTCCGGCAAGATGCTGTTAATGTTATTGATCTTGCACTCAATGGCAAATTAAAAGCGCTCTATGTTATGGGAGAAAACCCTATCATAAACTATCCTGTTGGAAAGGATATTCAGGCGGCATTAAAAAGGGTCGATTTTGTCGTCGTCCAGGATGCTTTTCTGACGGAAACGGCACAATTGGCAGACGTGGTCTTTCCTGCTGCTACGTTTGCCGAAAAGGAAGGAACATTTACCAATATGGGGATGACCGTACAACGGCTGAATAAAGCAATTCAACCTGTGGGAGATGCCAAACCAGACTGGCAAATCATTTGTGAATTAGCGAAAAAGATGGGCCATGCTTATTCTTATCTATCTGCAAAAGAGATTTTGAGTGAAATAGGAAGTATAACGCCCATCTATTCAGGAATTAATTATGACCGCTTGAAAAGAAAAGAATTTCACTGGGTATCTTCCTTTTACGATAAGAATAAACCAACAAAATATACGTTTGAGATCGTTCAGCCCAAATCGTTACCGATGATAAAGCGAAAGGATTTTCCATTTACATTACTCACAGGCGCCAGCTTGAATCATCAGGGGACGTATTCCCGGCATTCAAAGGCCCTTACCTCAATCGTCCCGGAATGTTTTGTGGAAATAAACAAAAACGATGCGCAAGAGATGCTTGTTCAGAATGGAGATATGGTTACGGTTGAATCCATGCAAAACAAGATAAAACTCAAGGCAAAGGTAAGTGGCAAAACGCCGGCAGGAACGGTTTTTGTTTCCGAAGATTATGAGTGGATACCCATTAATCTGTTGCGCGATAAGGCGTACACCCCTGTTAAAATCTACAAGGAGGCAGAGCAGGTATAATTTGTAAAAAAGTCTGAAACCACACATGAATGCCGACAGTGTACATCTTTTGATTTTAATGTCTTCTTTGCGTCCTTTGTGGTGAACAGGCATGTTTCGTCTGTGTTCACCGGTGGTGGAGGATATACGAGGGTAATTGTATGGCAAAAAAAGGGCAAACATATTTTTGCGAGATATGCAGGCAAAAAGTAGTCGTTACGAGAGAAGGATTTGGCGTCTTGGTATGCTGTGGTCAGGAAATGCGTTTCGTGGGTGCCAAGGGCATGATGGCCACATGGACAACAGTTCATCATAAGCCTGAAGATGGAGTAAAATTTCAGTGCAATGTCTGCGGGCAGCAGATAGATGTTGTTGTTGAAACGACAGGTATATTAGAATGCTGCGGTAAAAGAATGCAGCGGGTAGAGGCGAGTGTTAACTAAATGAATAAAGAATTATTTGCTTATCTTGTTATTGCCTGTGTTAAGATCTTGCTTGTATTCGGTACAATCCAGCTTATGGTTATCTCCATGATCTGGCTCGAAAGAAAGATCATGGCCCACATGCAGGTTCGCCTTGGGCCAATGCGCGTCGGGCCGCATGGACTATTACAGCCTATTGCTGACGGCATAAAGCTCCTATTTAAAGAAGATATTATTCCGGAAAAGGCGAGTAAACTGCTATTTGTGCTGGCCCCTGCCATGGCCATGATTCCCGCCCTGATTACCTTTGCAGTTATCCCTTTTGGGGATAAAGTAAAGATACTTGGATACAACGTAGACCTTGTAATCACCGATATTAATATTGGATTTCTTTATGTCTTTGCTGTGTCTTCCCTGGGTATTTATGGTATTGTTATGGCCGGCTGGGCGTCTAACAACAAATACTCATTATTGGGTGGAATAAGGTCTTCAGCCCAGATGATCAGCTATGAACTAACCCTTGGGCTATCACTCATCGGGGTAGTCATGTTGACAGAGTCATTAAGCCTGGTGGATGTTGTCAATGCCCAGGGAAAATTGTGGAACATTGTATTGCAACCACTCGGGTTTTTTATCTATTTTACGAGCGCTATTGCTGAGGTTAATCGTTGTCCATTCGATCTCCCGGAGGCAGAATCAGAGCTTGTGGCGGGATACCATACAGAATACAGCAGTATGAAATTTGCCATGTTTTTCATGGCCGAATATGCTAACATGATCACCGTATCTGCAATTGCAGTGACTTTTTTCCTGGGCGGATGGCACGGGCCGTTTTTACCACCCGTAGTATGGTTCATGTTAAAATTATCCGGTTGCTTATTTTTCTTTATCTGGATAAGGTCAACTTTTCCGAGGCTCAGATACGACCAATTAATGCATTTAGGCTGGAAGTTCCTGTTGCCGCTCTCGCTCCTCAATATATTAATTACGGGACTCATTATGGTCATTAAAGGATAATATGATCTTACCATTAATTAAAGGTTTAGCGCTCACGCTCAGGCGATTTCTCAATCCGCGCACATGCGTTACCATACCATATCCTGACGAACGGCCAAAACTTTCAGCAAGGTTTCGTGGACTGCCAGAATTACAAATAGGAAAAGATGGCCGGGAGAAATGTGTCGCATGCGGCCTATGCGCTAAAGTTTGCCCCTCTCAATGCATCTATGTTGAAGGAGCGGAGGATGAGACACACAGGAGATACCCGAAAATTTATGAACTGGATGCCTTCCGGTGCATTTTTTGCGGGTTTTGTGAAGAAGCATGTCCGGTAAGGGCGATAATTCTCAGAGATACCTTTGAGCTGGCAACATATCAAAACAAGGAGATCTTTGATAAAGAAAAATTATTAGATCTCACGAAGAAAAGAAATTTACCGAAGTAAGCATTACGAAAAAAAGAAGTTTTTACAAGGTATTATTATATGGAAGTATATTTATTTTATATTGTAGCTACTATCACGGTAGTGAGCGGGGTTTATCTTATCTTTGAGAAAAACCCTGTTTTTGGCGCTTTATATCTTATTCAGACGATGGTCAGCATAGCGGTTCTCTATATATTACTTGAGGCGCAATTCGTTGCCGCCGTTCAGATCATCGTATATGCCGGCGCTATCATGGTGCTCTTCCTCTTCGTAATCATGTTGTTAAACCTGGATATAAAGGAGGAGGCAAAGAATGCATTACCCTTTCAAAGAATACCTGCTATTCTTATGGGAATTGCATTGTTCACCGTCATCGGTATAGTTATCAAGTCGAAACTCATGCAGGGGAAACACGATCAATATACAACAGCGTATGTTAATAGTATGGGAAATACAAAACTCATTGGCAATTTATTATTCACAGAGTACCTCCTGCCATTCGAGATAACTTCTATTTTGTTGTTTGTAGCGGCAATTGGCGCTATTATGCTGGCGAAAAGGAAATTATAAGATGATTACCATTACCCATTATCTGATACTAAGTGCAATCCTGTTTACTCTGGGTGTTGTTGGCGTCCTGATACGGAGGAATGCCATCATAATCTTTATGTGTATCGAACTTATGCTCAACGCCGTCAATCTGTCCTTTGTGGCATTTGCCCATTACCTTAATTCCATGCAAGGCCAGTTGTTTGTATTTTTCACCATGACTGTTGCCGCTGCCGAAGCTGCTGTGGGTCTGGCAATTATCGTAGCCGTATTCAGAAACAAAGAAACCGTAAACATCGACGATATCAATATCATGAAATGGTAGGAACCGCATGCTCAATCTCGTAGCATTGATCTTGTTATTCCCGTTAATTGGGGCAGCCTTCAACGGTACCATTGGTAAAAGGCTGCGAAAGGAAAACGTCGGATACATTGCCTGTGGTGCAATTGGCCTGTCCTTCTTTGTTTCGCTATTGGTATTTTGCGGACTCCTTCTCCTTCCGCCGGAAGAACGGTTATTTGAAAAACAACTCTTTTGCTGGATCGAATCAGGTTCATTTAAATCGGTTGTCGGTCTGCAGGTAGACCCCTTATCCACCCTTATGATCCTCGTCGTTACCGGTGTTGGATTTCTTATTCATATCTATTCGATTGGTTATATGCATCATGATAAGGGTTACCACCGATATTTTTGTTATCTGAATCTGTTTACCTTCTCCATGTTATTACTGGTGTTAAGCAACAACTTCCTCCTTATGTTTATCGGGTGGGAGGCCGTGGGGTTATGTTCTTACCTGCTTATTGGGTTCTGGTTTGAAAAAAAATCGGCATCAAATGCCGCCAAGAAGGCCTTCGTTGTCAATCGCGTGGGTGACTTTGGCTTTGCCTTAGGCATTATGCTCATCTTTCTGACCTTTCATACCATCGATTTTACAGAGGTATTAAGCGCCGCCTCTCATGGGAATTTTGAAGCAGGCAGTTTCACGATAACAATCATTACCCTTCTTTTGTTTATGGGCGCAACGGGTAAATCAGCCCAGATACCCCTCTACACATGGTTGCCAGATGCCATGGAGGGCCCCACACCTGTCAGCGCACTTATCCATGCGGCAACCATGGTAACGGCAGGCGTTTATATGATCGTCCGATGCAATGCCCTCTATATGCTGTCTCCATTCACCATGATTGTTGTAGCTGGTATTGGTGCAGTTACGGCGCTCTTCGCGGCATCCATCGGTCTCGTACAAAACGACATCAAGCGGGTATTGGCTTATTCTACCATTAGCCAGCTTGGATACATGTTTCTTGCCTGCGGTGTGGGCGCATTCACTGCGGGTGTCTTTCATCTTATGACACACGCATTCTTTAAGGCTTTATTATTCTTAGGGTCCGGCAGTGTCATCCACGCCCTTTCGGGTGAACAAGATATGAGGAAGATGGGAGGACTCAGGCATCATATCCCTACCACGTACAAGACCTTTTTGGTCGGTACTGTGGCTATTGCAGGTATTCCGCCATTTGCAGGATTCTTCAGCAAAGACGAAATTTTGCTGGAGTCACTTGTTCGCGGAAACTTCATATATTGGTCGATTGGGGCATTGGCCGCCTTTTTTACGGCATTCTATATGTTTCGTTTGCTTTTTATGACTTTTCATGGTGAATCAAGGTTAGATCATCATGCAGCGGAACATCTCCATGAATCCCCCAGAAATATGACACTTCCGTTAACCGTACTGGCGGGACTTTCCTTTTTTGGCGGATTCCTTGGTATTCCTGGCGCAAGCGCCATTAACCACTTTTTATCACCGGTGCTTGGTGGACATGGCCATACTGAAATTCCCGGAGCAGCATCCGGCGGACACCATGGTGCATGGCTTCCCTATCTGATGATGGTCGTTTCAACGGCTATAGCTCTTGGTGGCATATTCCTTGCCTATCACATGTATATTAAAAAACCCGCACTGCCAAAAAAACTGGCAGAACGGTTTAGTCTCATCTATAAACTCCTGTTGAACAAATATTATGTCGATGAAATTTATGATGCCCTTTTTGTGCACCCGACAAAAAAAATCTCGGCCCAAATATTATGGAAGTTGGTGGATGTCAAGATGATCGACGGTTCAGTAAACGGCATCGCCCGTCTTGTCAGAGGGTTCGGCAATGTCCTGCGTCTCTTACAAACAGGATATATACGCAATTACGCCTTTTATATTGTGCTTGGTTGCATCTTTATTATCGTATTTGCCGTATTCGGCAAATAAAATGTGTTTCGCCATTGTATTCATAATTTATCCATAGCTGTAATTTTGAAATAACCGAATCTCTATGCCTATTCTTACATTAATCACCTTTCTTCCCATCATAGGGGTATTCTTTATCCTTTCGATGGATTCAAGAAGAAGTGAACTCATCAGGGTGACAACCCTGCTGGTTTCCGTTGTGGTATTTTTTATTTCCCTTCCATTATACGTTACCTTTGACGCGCATACCTATGAGATGCAGTTTGTTGAAAAACTGCAGTGGATACCTTCCTTTGGAATCCATTACCACGTCGGAATAGACGGAATAAGCCTTTTTCTCATACTTTTAACAACCTTTATTACACCTATTTCCATCCTTGCCTCCTGGCACATCACCAGGAACGTAAAAGAATACATGGTTGCCATGCTCGTGCTTGAAACCGGCATGATTGGCGTCTTTATATCATTGGATTTATTTTTGTTTTATGTATTCTGGGAACTCATGCTGATACCGATGTATCTTCTCATCGGCATCTGGGGTGGGCCAAGGAGGATTTACGCAGCTGTAAAATTCTTTATTTATACTATGGCGGGCAGCGTGTTCATGCTCCTGGCCATTATCGCCTTGTATTTTCTCAATCACAGGACAACGGGGGAATATACCTTTAATCTCTTGGAATTTTACCGGCTCGATCTGTCTTTTGCCGTTCAATTCTGGTTATTCCTGGCATTTGCATTTGCATTTGCCATCAAGGTTCCCATGTTTCCCTTTCACACATGGCTGCCGGATGCCCACGTTGAAGCGCCGACAGCAGGAAGTGTGATCCTGGCTGGCGTCCTTTTAAAAATGGGGACATACGGATTTGTGCGGTTCTGTCTACCCCTATTCCCTGAGGCAAGCCATGCCTTCATCCCTGTGATTTCCTGGATGGCAATTGTTGGTATTATTTATGGAGCATTAGTCTCCATGGTGCAGGACGATCTGAAAAAGCTCGTTGCCTATTCCAGCGTGAGTCATTTAGGTTTTGTCATGCTGGGTATCTTTGCCTTCAACATTCAAGGTATCGAGGGCGGTATTACCCAAATGATTAATCACGGTCTCAGTACAGGGGCGCTCTTCCTGGTAGTCGGAATGCTCTATGAGAGAAGGCATACGCGTATGATTGCAGACTTTGGAGGTTTAACCAAACAGATGCCTGTTTTTGCCACCTTCTTTCTGATCGTTACCCTGTCCTCTATTGGACTACCCGGATTAAACGGTTTTGTAGGGGAATTTCTCATTCTCGTGGGTACATTTAAGTCACGTATTTTGTATGCATCCATTGCAACATCAGGCATCATCCTTGCTGCCGTCTACATGCTCTGGATGTTTCAGAGGGTCATGTTTCATGAAATAACCCATGAAGAAAATAAGACATTACAAGATATCAATAAACGGGAATTTGCAATCCTGATTCCCATTATGCTGCTCATTTTCTGGATAGGCATCTATCCCAGCTCGTTCCTGAGAAAGATGGATGCCTCAGTAAATCACCTCTTAAAGCAGATAGGAGAAAAGGCGAATATCGTATCCAACGTCCAAAAGCAAAACAACAATATAACACCATTGATTGATATAGTTCCTGAAACCAAAACAGAGTGGTAAAAGGTTTGCATATATGACAAACGTTTCGATAATGACTTTTAATATCCTGAGCATCTTACCAATCCTGATCCTGGCGGGTTTTGGCATGATCGTACTCTTAATTGATCTCTTGTCTTCCAGAAAATTGGGGGAGAAGAACCTCCTTGCCTATGTATCACTCATAGGGATCGTAATCGCAGGTATATCGGTCAGAAATTCTACCGGGACAACGCTTTTCTCTT
>JAUQXU010000438.1 GCA_030837935.1 Candidatus Brocadia sp. | reverse complement strand
GACACGACTCACCCCGGTTTTTGACAAGGAACATCCCATCCGTTCAACTGCTGATGTGCGCACATGGTGGACAATCAAACCGTGTGAGGGCTTTAAAAAAACACATATCAACTTTACCGTTGTTGACAGCAAAATGGAATTTCTTGAGGCAAGAACCATCAACGATTGCGCGGTTGTGCAATCATTCACAAAGAATGACCATTTAGGTTTCGCCATTCTTTACAACTACCAGGGAGTTATCAGAAGATATTTTCCAGACTTTATTATCAAATTGAGGAACGGAGAACATCTTATTCTTGAAACCAAAGGACAGGATAGCGAACAGAACAAAACCAAGAGGGCATTCTTAGATGAGTGGTGCAGGGCTGTTAATCAGCATGGAGGCTTCGGGAAATGGAGTTGGGCTGTTTCATTTGACCCAAATGATCTTAATAAGATGATAAGAGATGCTGTAATTGAATGAACGAAGGCGAAATAAACAAGATATTAGCCCAGTAATGTTGTTTTATAACCTTGAGTTTATGCATCCTGATAAATAAGTGGGTGATAGCGAGGTTTTGGTATTGGTTTGCCGGTGGTGCGCGCTGCTTCAAGCCACGCCTCTTTTGCTTTTAAAACTTCTTGTAATGCTTCTTCTTGTGTTTCACCAAAAGAAGAGCAATGTTTTAAGTCAGGTATGTCCGCAATGTATCCTTCGTCTTCTTCGCTATAAAAGATATTGATATGATAATCTTTCATTCCGTTTTGTCCTTCATTTTCAGATTATATCGTTCAATGCGGTTATTAAAAGATTATACTTTCGCAAGAGGTAGATTTTCCACAATGAGTTTTGGTAATTGACCCGAACCCAGCACTTCTTTCGCATCAAGAATTTCTATTCCTACTAATTTTTCATCTGGGCCGATGTTTAGCGCAATTTGTTCGTTTAATCTGAGTGTTCTGCATTCATACTTTCCCTCAATTAAACGAATGTAAAGGGCATCTACTTCAGGGTCGTAGCTTATTTTCATTTACTATCTCCCATTTAAAAATACATTGTATAGACAGTTATTACAACAATTTCATTTTGCTCTTCTTTAATTACGGGAGCAACCTGTTTAACTGCATAAAATTTTCCTTGCCAATTTTTATTATAAGGAAAGCTAAAACGACATATTTCCCGACCAAGTTTTGCCGGTTCCCGATAGCCATTTAAAATCGTGTAGCGAACCTCAGATTCAGTTGCGCCACGTTCGACGCACTGTTCTTGCGCATGTTTAGTTAATCGAATCGATTTCATTTTTCTCTTATATAAACGCTTCATTTTAATTCATCAAGTATTGATTTACCAAATAAAAATTAATCTTTCGTCTACTTTAGTCGACTGTGACCAAATTGTGACCAAAATGTGACTGAACGCAACGGAGTCAATCGGAATGAAACGGAATTACAAGAATTAAACTTGTGTTGTAACTTATTACATGCTAAATTATTACAATCGTAACAGACACAATGCCACTGAGTTATGAAAAAGTATAAAAATAGCCTAATTAGAACTCTGGATCATTTAGTCTAGGTTCGAATCCTAGTTCCCCAGCCAATTACAATGAACTACTGCTAAGTGTCTATTAAATAAATTTCTGTTTACCTTTACGGCTGTAGTTTATCCTGGAGAAACAGTGATCCCCGGAGATAAAAAACCAGAAGAGGAATTCTCTGAATTGCGGAATAAAGACAAGGTAGAAAAGGAATTTCATCTTTATGTGACGGATGGTCAGTCAGGAGATGTATCTGCATGAACCACAAACTATTTTTGATGTGAGACAAAAAAATATGAAACCAGAAAAATAGACAAGCATGTATTGAGCTGTTTTTAGCAATATACATGGTTTAGAAGGCTTGTTCCTGATTAAACTCAATAGTATTTATCATCCACTTTTTAACAACTTTATGATACAATAATGTTTATTTATCGTAAATTATGATCAGTATAATTGCTTATTGAAAAGGAGTGTGGTATGACAAAGGAAAAATTACCCAAAAAGTTTCTTCAAATTAAAAAAAGACATGAAAAATATTTCGATGCAGTTGAGGAGCTTGGTAAGATTGTTAAACAGGAGGGTCCCCTGGATGAAAAGACTGCACATCTGATTCAACTTGCAGCCGCAGCAACTGAACGCTCAGAGGGCGCTGTTCATAGTCATGTAAGAAGGGCACTTGAGGCAGGGGTCACACCTAATGAGATATATCATGCAATGATTCTCCTTACCAGTACCATTGGATTTCCTGGCGTTGTTGCTGCATTAAGTTGGGCAGACGATATTATACAAAATAAAAAAAGGTAGAGGTTTAAATCTTAACAAGACCTAGTAATATAAATAAACTCTGATTAATACCGCATAATTATGGGTAAATTTTTATCGCTTTTTACCTGCAATACCTATTCTCTTACAATCCGTAGTTTCATTCTATTTGTTTTTGTGAAAGGTTGTGTATTTAACGATATGAAAGCAAATGATACGAGAAATTCGGCACTATCCCAGCAGGAAACGAAAAACCCTCACCAGGGAAGGCCTAACCGTTTGATCCATGAAAAAAGTCCTTACCTTCTGCAGCATGCGTATAACCCTGTTGACTGGTACCCGTGGGGTGAAGAGGCGTTTCAGAAGGCCATTAGGGAAAACAAGCCTATCTTCCTGTCTATCGGTTACTCGACCTGTCACTGGTGTCACGTCATGGAGCGCGAATCATATGAGGATGAGGAGGTTGCAAAGATATTGAATGAAAATTTCGTGTCAATCAAGATTGATAGAGAAGAACGTCCTGATATTGATAATATTTACATGGCCGTCTGCCAGGCCATGACCGGGAGTGGCGGTTGGCCACTGAACCTCTTCTTAACCCCGGAAAGAAAACCCTTTTTTGCCGGTACCTATTTTCCGAAAACGGAACGGCATGGAACTCCGGGGTTCATTGCTATTCTTAACCAGATTTCCAATCTGTGGAAGACAAATCAGCAAAGTGTCATTACCTCGAGCGAACAAGTGACAAATGTCCTTCAATCCATGGCTGCCACAACGCCGGGGGTAATTCTGACTGAAGAGACGCTGAAATACGCTTATGAACAATTGCGGGATAATTTTGATCACATCTATGGTGGTTTTGGCTCTTCTCCCAAGTTCCCTACACCCCATAACTATGCATTTCTCCTTCGATGGTGGAAACGGAGTAATGATCCCATGTCGCTGGAGATGGTTGAAAAAACCCTCGAACGGATGGGACGGGGAGGCATGTACGATCATTTGGGAGGGGGATTTCACCGATATTCTACGGATGAATACTGGCTTGTCCCTCATTTTGAAAAAATGCTTTATGACCAGGCCTTAACTGCCATGGTCTATACAGAGGCCTATCAGGCCACAGGAAAGACGTATTATGCCGATATCGCACGAGGTATCTTTACGTATGTTCTGAGAGATATGACTTCTCCAGATGGCGGTTTCTATTCCGCAGAGGACGCCGATAGCGAGGGTATTGAGGGTAAATTTTATGTCTGGACGCCCGATGAGATCATAAAGATTTTGGGTGAAAAAGACGGTAAAATATTTTGTGACTATTATGACGTCTCCAAGGAAGGAAATTTTGAGGAAAAGAACATTCTGCATGTGGATAAATCATTTGACGCTTTTACTAAACTGGAAGGCATAACACCAGAAGCACTCCAGGAACTCTTACGAACAACACGTGAAAAACTCTTCGCGATACGTGAAAAACGAATTCATCCCCATAAAGACGACAAAATACTTACCGCCTGGAACGGATTGATGATTGCTGCCTTGGCCAAGGGTGCACAGGCGTTACATGAACCTACTTATGCACAGGCAGCCATACGTGCTGCTGATTTTATTTTGGATATATTACGTCAAAAGGATGGAACATTATTGCGGCGTCATCGTTTGGGAGATGCTGCTATACCCGGTTATTTGGATGATTACACTTATTTTGTCTGGGGCCTGACCGAACTGTATGAAGCCAGTTTTGAGGTAAAATACCTTAAAACTGCTTTGGAGCTCAATAAGTACATGATCGAAAATTTCTGGGATAAAAAAGGGGGGGGATTCTTCTTTAGCGGCGCGAAGAATGAACAGCTCATAGCTCAGACAAAGGAAATTTACGACGGGGCAACACCCTCGGGGAATTCAGTTGCTTTACTCAATATATTGCGATTAGGCCGGATGACAGGAAACCTTGACTTAGAAAAATTAGCGGATCAAATTATAAAAACCTTTGGAGAAACGATAAACCACTATCCTTCAGGCTATACCCAATTCATGTGCGCCCTGGACTTTGCCTTAGGTCCCACAAAGGAGATTGTCATCGCCGGTGAACCAGATCAGAAAGACACAAAACAGATACTCCAGGAAATATGGAAACGCTTTTTGCCCAGAAAGGTTTTACTCCTTCATTCCCAAAAAGATAAATCTATCAGGGAAATTGCACAATTTGTAAAAGTGCAAATACCCATCGAAGGCAAGGCCACTGCTTATATCTGCGAGAACTATGCCTGCAATGCCCCCACGAATGATATCAGCAAAATCATACAACTCTTAGAAAAAGAATAAATTTTGCTATCCTGTACCATGAGTGACTTAATTTTGCTCTACACCGTTACTACCTCTGCAATCATCTGGATCATGTTGCTGCTTGTGCCCGTCCGCTGGCGAATGTCTGAACGATGGGAAATATTTAGCACCTTACGCTCAATGAATTCTCCATGGCCAACCTTATCTGTCATCATACCGGCACGCAACGAGAGCGCATCTCTTCCGGTGACATTGCCTTCGTGGCTTGAAGCAGTGCCTTTGCATAACTACATTACTCGCGGCTGGCATTGACTGGAACGATACTTGGATTGGTCATTTTGTTTGTGGTGCCTGTTGGCAGGACTGCATGCTTTCATAACGGCCAAACCGGTTATAATTGTATCTTCAAGTATCTCGCTCTTGTCAATGTCTCTTTCATACCTGCCCACAATACGTTTTTTCAATGTAAGCGTTTGGAGGATGTTTTCACTGCCTGTTGCCGCCGCACTCTATCTGTCTATGACAATATTCTCCGCCATGAATTATCTTTCTGGTTGACTGAATGGCGGGGCACCCACACTAAAACTATTTGTTAAAATAAAGTGATTGATTGAAAAACAATTCTGTTCTCAGTAATATGGAATATTGTATGGCACATAGTATAATAAAAACTTAGAATACTTATATAAATCACCGATTAAATTCCTATTGTAAGGAGTAACTAAACACCTTGGTTTGGATATAGAATATATATGAGAAGAATACATATAAACAATACAGAGCCAGGCATGATTCTTGGTAAAACAATTTACGGATATAATTACGAGGTGCTGTTAAACAAAGGAGTGGTGTTAACAGATGCATATATCAAACTGCTAAAAAACAGAGGATTTATCAGAATTTATATTGATGATAATGAAACAGCGGACATCGTGCTTAAAGATCCGATATCTGAGAAAATTCGTATTATGTCTACAAAAGATATTTTTAAAACATACCAAGTAACCCGGTCTTCATTAGCAGACATAGAAGCAGATACTGCCGAATCTATTATAAAATGCATTAATACCCCAAAGGTAAAAAAGTCATTTCAAGAAAGCCCTGCCTTTAAACAACTTTGCAACGATATTAACTATTTTATTGATGAAATCATGAATCAGGATATTTTGTCAGGATTAAATTCAATAAAGAGTTTTGATAACTATACCTATGAGCATTCGATTGATACAGCAGTAATATCCTTAATTATTGGGAAAAGGCTTTTTCTCGAAAAAGACAAAATGGTACAGATGGCAATCGGTGAGTTTCTTCACGATATCGGAAAGATCTTTATTAATGAAAAGATAATTAATAAACCTGGAAAATTAACTGCGGATGAATTTGATCTGGTAAAACAACATCCTATTTACGGATATGAATTACTGAAAGATCTTCAAAAAATTGGGACAACCTCTGCACATATTCCCTATCAACATCATGAAAGACAGGACGGAACAGGGTATCCCCGGGGCCTGAAAGGCACTAATAAACTTGACAATAAAGGTGTTGCTTACAGTGAGCAGGAGAAGATGGTTATGATCGCAGAGATCGCAGCACTTGCAGATGTTTACGATGCCTGCAGTTCTGATAGACCATATCGTCCTGGTCTGCCGCCTGACATTGTATATGAACTTATAAAAAGTGGAGCCGGATCGCAATTTAATAAAGAACTGGTGGATTGTTTTTTGAGTGTAGTGCCTAAGTATCCGGTAGGCTGTGAAATAAGAATCAAGGATGGTATGTATACGGATTTCAGGGGGGTTGTATCTTCATTAAATATGTATGAGTTATCTAAACCAAAAGTAAGACTATTGCAGGATGACAAGGGAAAGAAGATTAATCATGTCGAAATTGATTTTAGTTCTCAAGGTGTTTGTACAGAGATAGAATGTATTCGCTAAAACATTTTCCGGGTAGCCACACCAGTTTTTACTGCTGCCTCAGCTACTGCCCGTGCCACATCTTTATGTACCTTTTCGTTGAATACACTTGGTATAATATAATCTTCCGACAGATGAGCTTCATCAATGGAGTTTGCAATGGCATATGCTGCAGCCATATTCATTTCGTCGTTGATCAGTGTTGCTCCAATATCTAATGCTCCCCTAAAAAGACCAGGGAAGCAAAGCACATTATTGATTTGATTATGATAATCTGATCTGCCAGTGGCGATAATTTTTGCAATACCTTCAATCACATTTGGCTCAATCTCCGGGTTAGGATTCGCCATGGCGAATACGATAGGGTCTTTATGCATGCTCTTTACCATGTCTTTCGTAATGATATTTGGACCAGAAACACCAATAAAGACATCTTTCCCACGCATCGCATCAGCAATTGTCCCTTTTTCATCGTTCAAATTTGTGACTCGGGCAAGTGCATCTTTGGCAGGATTCATATTGATCTTTCTGCCTTTGTAAATAATCCCGGAAGTATCGCACACCACAATATTCTTTGCCCCGGCACTCATGAGTATTTGAGCAATTGATATTCCTGCAGCACCTGCACCACTGATTACGACAGAAACATCTTCTATTTTTTTCTTAATCACTTTCAATGCGTTAATGAGACCCGCAAGGCAGACCACTGCTGTGCCATGCTGGTCATCATGGAAGACGGGAATTTTTAAAACTGCCTTTAATCTCTTCTCAATTTCAAAACAGCGGGGGGCTGAGATATCCTCGAGATTAATACCCCCAAAGGTGGGAGAGATGTTCACAACGGTTTTCACGATCTCATCTACGTTCTTGGTATTAAGTAAAATGGGGAATGCATCAATATTACCAAAAGCCTTGAATAGCATGGCCTTGCCTTCCATAACAGGCATTCCCGCTACAGGACCAATATCACCTAATCCCAGAATGGCTGTGCCGTCTGTGACGATGGCGACGGCATTCTTGATGATAGTATATTCTCTGGCCAGTTCTTGCCGTTCCTGGATGGCCTTGCATACTTTAGCTACGCCTGGTGTATATACCCGTGAAAGGTCTTCAAAGGTTGAAATGCTGATGCGGTTACTCAAATAAATCTTGCCCTTCTCGTGGAGTTCAAAGACCTTATCTTTAACAGCAACGACTTCAATACTGTCCTTTTCCAGAGATGAAAGAGCATCCACGATTTCTTTGACTTGTTTGTCTGAACTCACATAA
>JAUQXU010000037.1 GCA_030837935.1 Candidatus Brocadia sp. | reverse complement strand
TTCTTTTTTAGTTTAATATCAACCATCTTATCTTCGCCTTGTTTAAGCTTAATGGTTTTTTTCGCTTTTTTATGACCAGACTCCTTTACTTTCAGGACATACGGACCGGCATTCAAATCCGAGAATTCATACTCACCAGTCGTGTCCGTTACCTCACTATCCTGAAATCGCAATTTTTTACTTTTTAATGTTACTTCAGCGCCACTCACCAGACCACTATCTTCATCGGTTACCATACCATATATACGACCTTTAGTCGTTGGTGTCGGCACTGGAGTAGGAGTAGGTGTTTGAGCATTTACACGTGTATGCAACGACACATAACTTATAGTCACGATCATACAGAGAGATAAAAATACATTTTTTGCCATTTTGGCCTCCTATAAAAACTTTGTTATTATCAAAAATTTAACCGCAAAATTCGCAAAGAAAAACTGTTACAAAAAATCTATGTTAAGGAATTTCAAACTTTTGTGATTCCCCTCTAAAAAGAGGGGATAAAGGGGTGTGTAACCTGTTTCTACACACCCCGGCCCCTCTTTCTAGAGGGGAGATTATAAGTAGCCACAGAAGGCAGCCTAATTTGTGTATAGGAATTTTAAATACCCCCCATAATCCCCCCGTTTACGGGGGGGAAACAGGGGGGGTAAGTTGCCGAAGGCCTAATTAAATTTTAGTTAAGGACAAACGGCCATTCGCTTTTACCTATTTTCTTTCTCTGTATTCTCTATAGTTTGCCATTCTGTGATTTAATAATCACCTCCATTCGAATCTATACAAAGCCAGCCAATTATAGTCGGCCACACCATATCGGTTCCTCTTAAATTCTGCCAACTTTTTCAGTTTGTCTTTGTACCTGTCTCGCTCAAAAAGCTTGGACGAGATAAGAATATGCCTGGGTTTCTTCTTTAAGTATTCCAGGTCCTTAAGTACCCCGCTCATCCGCGATACAAAATACACATGACTGTTCTTCTTGTCACACCACTCAGGGGCATAATATTGGAACAAACGCCAGTCGTTTAAACAGTAGAATTTCGTATCATGCTTATCATAATTTTTTGTTATATAGTTTATCGTAGAAACAGAGGGTGGCTCTTCATTCCTGTTCACTGAAACGATCCTTACAGAATCAATCGTTTGAGAAACAACGAAGGCAAGCGCTATTGCAAAAAACGAGATGATGCCATATCTCTTGCTTTTTAAGTGCCTAGTGAATATATGCCATAAACCTGCACTCACAACAATAACCAAAAACGGCACAAGCACCATGATCTGTCGAATAGCGTCCTGTATAAGAGCAATCCATAAAAAGTAAGGGACAAAAAAGGCCATGAGGAACTTATTCCTGAGATTCCATTTTTCGTATAGGAAAAAATACGCCAGGGACACCACAAGAATAATCGTTGGAACAGCCCTGAGCAGGGGTGTATCTGTCCACCATGTGCCCAAACTGTGGGCGCTGAGATTATGAAAAATGTCAAAAAAGCGTTCTCCATAATCATCGGTAGTGATGATTGAATTTCCTTCCCGGTAAAAATGGTAATCGGAGTGGCTCAGGAATTTTTTGTAAAACCTATACGGGGTAAAACGGATAATAAGGTAACCCAGCCATGCAGTTACGCCAAGGGCAAGACCAGACAAACCCCATAGTATTACCTTTCGGACGCATACCTTTTGGCTCAGTTGATATGCCGTATATGCCATTATGGGTAGTAAAGCGAGATAGGTAACCCTGACACCCAGTCCCAGCCCTAAGAGTGCGCCCCCCCATGCAAGGTATTTCAGTGAAGCCAGAGATTGAGTATCTTCATGGGTATACTCTAATGCCATGTAAAAAAACAGGATAGCCGTAATAACAAAAAATAAACCAAATGCATCCGAGAGTGGTTTTTCCGCCTGCAACCAAACCTGCGGATTGACAATGTATAATACAGCAGCAAGGATAGCCACCTCCCGGGAAAACATACGTCTTGAGAGTTCATACAGCGGAAATACCGCAAGACTGCTAAACAAGACACCTGAAAAGATCAACGATCGTATATCCGACCCAAGAATCATGTACCAAATCCAGCTTACAAACATGTAAACCGGATAACCAGGAAAGTGTGGCTGGTCATGCAGGATGTCATATCCTTTTGACAGACCAAAGGCAAAATTCACACTATCCCACTCGTCGATGTACTTACCAAAGTACCATAATCTGGTAAACAAACAAACACCCACAGCAAGTATAGGAATTAGGCACCCCTGTAAAGAGACCGCCTTCGTCTGATACCGTATATTTGTCATTTTGTCATTGATGGTTGCTTGCATAAAATTTAAGCAGTTACAGAGGTTACCTCAATCAATTCCTTTTCGGAACGCATCAATTGCACGTCTGTCTTCTTACATAGATTATCCAGCATAAGATTCTGCGCGGCCGTTATCCCCATCTCCATGGCTGTGTCCATAAAGATGTACCGGAAAGTACCCTGCCTGCCGCACGTAATCAAGTTTTCGTACCGATCCAGAAAATCAAAGAGTTTCTGCCTGTGCATTGCATAATCAAGACTATAGACGGGATAGCCGTGTGTCACGCTTGTTGTAAAACAATCTATGACCTTTTCCTGAATATCAATCCCCAGTTCCTTTAAATCTGCAAGACAACGCTTCAACAGGCTTTCTTTT
>JAUQXU010000437.1 GCA_030837935.1 Candidatus Brocadia sp. | reverse complement strand
CCAATTACGTGAAACCTTTTGTATTTTGGTTAATACTATCGCTGTTTATAGCAGCAGGTATTTCCCGATGGCTCTCGAAAATGGTAGATGAGAAGGAAGAGCGTACCTTTCATTTAGCTATCTTCTGGGTGGTGACAATAATCGCCGGGTTTATAGGATTTACGGTGCTCCTTGACGGAAATAAGATTCCTTATGTTGGTGATTACTTTGTATTGGTTTCTATGTTATCATCGATCTTCCCCAGCATTATTTTCTCCTATTATGTATACCGATATAATTATATGGAGTTTGTGCTTCGCCGCAGTGTCTTTTATTCGTTTCTTACCCTCATCCTGATTTGTCTTTATTATTTCGGGATCAAGCAATTGAGTAAATTCCTGGAGCACCACTATCTGATAAATGCAAAGATATTGGAGGCTGTATTTGTCATCACTCTTGTATTCTGGTTTCCAACAGGCAAAGAAAGAATACAGAAACTTTTAAGGAAACTGATATTTTATCGTACTGCGGATAGTGAGTACCTATTAAACGAGTTGAGCCACGTTATTAGCACAGACCCCCTCGTTAACTTCATAAAACTGCTTGAATATGTGGTCGAATCCATCCAAAAGGCCACAGCCATCAAATCTACCAACCTGCTTCTTTTTAAGAGTGAACGGATTCAGATTATTGGAGATAAAAAATACGCACCTATCACCCAGTCAAATATACTGCATATAGTACAATATTTTGCCAATGGAGAATTTGTGGCGTTAAACCGATACGAGGCAAGGGAGGTTTCGATCATAAACGAAATGAGACTGCTGGAAGCAGTCCTCATATTCCCGATATTTGTCAATCGTAAACTTACGGGCCTTTTAAGTCTGGGAAGAGCAAGGAGAGGTGTGCAGATTGCCTCTGATAATCTGGATCAATTGATGATAATCGCTAATGAAATTGGTTCTGCAGTAGAAAAATCAAAGATAATCGAGGAAAAACTTGCCCTGGAAAGGAAAATGTATGAGAATGAAAAACTATCCAGCCTTGGACGTCTCTCTACCAGTGTAGCCCATGAAGTAAAAAACCCATTGAGCTCTATAAAAGCTATTGTGCAGGTCATGCGGGAAGATGTAAGAAAAAATGATCCTTTGCAAGAAGATCTCACCATTATCGTGGATGAGATAGACCGTCTGACTAAGGTTGTCAATCAGCTGTTGCAATTTGCAAAACCAGGTAGTGAAGTAAAAACGGGTGTCAGAATTGGTGCTGTCATTCATTCGACGCTGGTTGTGCTCAATCATGAGGCAAACCAGAACAAGATTACAACCTTTTGCCAAATTCCCGACGACCTTCCGGAAATCTCTGCCGATGAAGGGGCGCTCAAGGAGGTATTTTTTAATTTACTCCGTAATGCTATCCAGGCGATGCCATCTGGTGGAGAGATACATATTCACGCACATTATCAGCCCGACAGCCATGCGATTCAGATAACGGTTACTGACACAGGTCCTGGCATACCACAAGGGTCCTTCCAGAAAATATTCGAACCCTTTTATACTACAAAACAAACAGGTACAGGGCTGGGGCTCTCCATCGTAAAGAAAAAACTGGAAGATATGGAAGCCACCATTCATGCAGAGAGTAACGGGCGCGGTGCGTCATTTGTGATAAACTTTCCTTTACCTGAACCAATTTTAGCACAAACATGAGATTATGCTCAATCCTTCAGTATTAATTGTTGATGATGAAAAAGCTGCACGCTACGGAATGAAAAAGATCCTTCAAAGGGATAGTTATATTGTACACGAGGCAAAAGACGGAACCGATGCACTCCACATGATAAAAACCCTGCAGCCAGCTTTGGTGTTTTTAGATATCAATATGCCCCATCTCGATGGCATGAAAACCCTTGAGACGATTAATACAATAAAAAATCCACCACTGGTGGTCATTGTTACTGCGTATGGCTCAGAAAAAATTGCCGTCGAGGCCATGAAAAAAGGTGCCTATGACTATATTGCAAAACCATACGAAATCGACGAGCTTCGGATTATTGCCAAAAATGCCTTCGAACGACTTGCCCTGCAGGAAGAAAACGCCAGGCTTCGGTCAGAAATTGGCCGATTGGAAGGCATGGGTGAACTCATCGGCCAAAGTGAAGCCATGAAGGATGTTTTCGACAAGATCGAAAAAGTTGGCACAACAGACGTTACGGTACTCATCCAGGGTGAAAGCGGCAGTGGAAAAGAACTCGTCGCGCGGGAAATTCATAAGCGAAGCAAACGCCGGAATGAGTCTCTTGTTATTATGAATTGTGCCGCAGTACCGGAGACCTTGATAGAAAGCGAGCTCTTTGGACATGAAAAGGGGGCATTCACCGGCGCTGCAGAGAGGCGATTAGGTAAGTTCGAGTTGGCACACAAGGGAACAATATTCCTTGATGAAATCGGCGATATGAGCGCCAACACACAATCAAAACTCCTGCGAGTATTGCAGGAACAAAAGTTTGAACGTTTAGGCGGTATCGAAACGCTTGCAGTGGATGTTCGCATTATCAGCGCCACTCACTGTGACCTTGAAGAAGAAATCGAGGAAGGTAGATTTCGGGAAGACTTGTACTATCGGATCAAGGTGGTAAATATAAAGCTCCCCCCCCTGAGACATAGGAAAGAAGATATCCCCATGCTCGTGAACCGTTTTTTACAATATTTTTCCGAGAAACATCAAAAACGCGTTGTTTCACTCTCCAATGAGGCAATGAAGTTTTTAGTGTCTTATGACTGGCCAGGGAATGTTCGTCAACTCAAAAACGTTATTGAG
Organism: Candidatus Brocadia sp.; assembly: GCA_030837935.1. Lineage (GTDB taxonomy): Bacteria > Planctomycetota > Brocadiia > Brocadiales > Brocadiaceae > Brocadia. The sequence continues at coordinate 1,359 of JAUQXU010000437.1, read as the reverse complement.
AGTGCCATCGTCCTTTCTCATAATGAAATCCTTGATACAATAGATCTGCCGGAAGAGATAAAGTATCCGGAAAATACTGCATTACCATTAAAAAATGTTGATTATAATCTTTCTTTCCGTGATGCAAAGAAGATACTTATAGAAAATTTTGAACGTGATTTTATAAAGAAGAAACTAGAAGAGTGTGACGGAAACATTAGCCGTGCGGCAGAGGCACTTGATATGCATCGACAAAATCTTCAGCAAAAGATACGTGAACTCCGAATCAATAAAGAAAGGAATTACCATGAGTAAGTTACTTGTACCGCTGGTATGTTTGGTTTTAGCGTTCTTGCAACCACATACATTTTCTGCAGAAAAAGAGCAGCCCAGTGATATTGTTGCGACGGTAAACGGTAAAAAAATAACACAAGAGATGCTGGTGAATAGATTCAATACGTTCACGGATACAACCACTGAAACAATTGCCACTATGAGACAGGAAGTCCTCGACCAGCTGATTACTGATATATTGCTGGACGAATTTATTGATAAACAAGGTTTGATTGTCCGGCCAGAGGAGATTGAAAGGGAGGTAGACCGGATACGAAATACTATCAATAGTAATCAGAAGAATGCCATTCAATCATTGGAACAAATCCTCATATCTATAGGCTCTCATATAGATGAATTTAAAAAAAGCATAAAATACTCCATTGCACTCGAAAAGTATTTTCATAATAAACTTGACGATAAGACCCTGAAAAAATATTTTGATGAGAATAAGAGCGTCTTTAACGGTGAAACTGTTAAGGTAAGCCATATCCTTATAGATACGAGAAATATGCAGACGGCGGAAGAAATTTCGCATGCGCTGGAACAAATCAAAACTATCAAAAGAGAGCTCGATCGAGGAGCACCCTTTGATGAAGTTGCAAAAAAGTACTCGAACTGCCCGTCAGCTCAAAATGGAGGGGATTTAGGATTTATTCAAAGAAAGGGAATCTTCGCTAAGTCCTTTTTAGATGCCGCATTTTCATTAAAACCAGGTCAGGTAAGTGAACCGGTTCAGACGGAATATGGGTATCACCTGCTAAAGGTCACCGATAAAAAAGAAGGTGACAATATTCAATTTGATGCTGTTAGGGAAAAGGTGCGTTTAGAAGCGCTGGATGCGGAAATACTTACATTACTCGATCGCCTTCGTAAAGAGGCTACTATAGTGGTGAACCAATAACATTTATACCTAAATTCTGCAAATGATTTTTGCGTAGCAAAAATCGGCCTTCCATAATACCCTTGCTACGCAAAAATCAATAATAAACTTCAATATTTGGCGGTTTGCGGAGTTACCCAGTTGCTTTATAGACGAAAAGAACC
>JAUQXU010000436.1 GCA_030837935.1 Candidatus Brocadia sp. | reverse complement strand
AAGGTTTGCCATTATCGTAATGTTTTTATTCGCTACTTGCAAACGGACATTATTGAGAAGTATCTATTTATATAACATTAGATAGTAATTTATCTCAAGCAAAAAATATAATATTCCTATTGCACTATTCCACTTTTATATGGTCAAATAATACATCATAAATTAAAAGTATGGATTCAAACCAGAAAAAAGAAATGGAGGTTTTGTCCTGAGCTCATATCTCGTTCTCATCCTCTGCGCTTACATCTTCAAAGAGACTTTTGAATACGTAATTCAGTATATTAATCTCAGACACATGAGGAAAGCGGGCGTATCCGTTCCGTCTGAATTTATAGGAAAGATAGACGAAGCGCTATTAAAAAAGATAATAGACTACGAAACAGAAAAGACCTATTTCAGTTTTATTTCGTCGATATTCAGTAATATCGTCACTATCATATTTATCTTTTGTGGGCTGCTGAACATCTATAATTCATGGATTTCGCTACTGAACTTGCCATTTATCGTTTCGGGATGGCTCTTCTTTTTGCTTTTATCCTACTGCACAGAATTTCTATCCATACCCTTTGGCCTTTATAGCACCTTTAAGATAGAGAACAAATATGGATTCAATACCATGACACCACGGCTATGGGTGTCTGACTTCTTAAAAACACTCCTGATTTCAACAGTCATGATGTCTTTGATAACATGTGCAGGGTTTTGGCTCATTCAGTGGAGCCCTCAGTATTGGTGGCTCCTGATATGGGGTTTTCTCTTTATTTTTAGCATCTTTATTATGTATATATCTCCTTATGTAATTGAACCTCTCTTTAATAAATTTACCCCTATCGAAGACGAATCTCTGAAAGAAAAAATCATGCAATTAACAGCAAAGGCAGGTATTCTCGCAAGCAGGATTCTCAGGGTGGATGCATCAAAGAGAAGCAAACATACCAACGCCTATTTTACGGGTATAGGAAAAACAAAGAGGATCGTCCTTTACGATACCTTGCTTGAAAGTATGAACTACGATGAAACCGTCGCTATACTGGCGCATGAGATAGGGCATTGGAAGAAAAAACACATGCTGAAAACTATCGTCATGTTTGAGGTTTTCTCATTTATAGGCCTTTATCTTTCGTTCAACATTATACAAAACGATGTCCTTGTAACACTCTTTCACATTCATAAAAATACATTATTTGTGAAATTTATAATCCTTGCCTTCCTCGCCGAAATTATCTCACTGCCTTTTACTCCGTGTATGAGTTATTTTATGAGAAGACATGAGAGACAGGCCGACAAAGCTTCATACGAACTCACGAGGGATTCTGAAAGTATGGTGAGCGCCCTCGTAAAACTATCAAAGGAGAATCTTACCAATCTTTATTCCCACCCTCTTTATGTTACTTTGTATTATTCGCACCCGCCAATCCTGGAGAGAATCCGATATCTCAAAGGATTTTCACACGATAATGAATCTGCAACAGAACGAGGACATAATGGTAGGAAATAAATTCGCATCACTTGGACGCAAACCAGTGCCTCGCTTTCCCGGCTGGTGGACTGCGTTAGGACCAGGGATCGTATGGATGGCCCTTGCGCAGGGCAGCGGAGAACTGATCTGGTGGCCATATATCATTGCCAAATATGGCCTGACATTTCTGTTCCTGCTGATTCCAGCCTGTCTCCTGCAATATCCTGTTACCGTTGAGATTGGACGCTATACCCTTCTTACGGGTGAGAGTATTTTCCACGGTTTTATCAGACTAAACCGCTGGTTCGGCATATTTCTCTGGGCGCTGATGACGCTCTCGTTTCTCTGGTTTGGTGCATTTGCATCTGCTGGCGGAACGGCAATGGCGGCACTGACCCACTTCCCGGCAGGCTGGAGCCAGCGAGGTCAGACACTGTTCTGGGGTTACACTTCTATCGGGGTATTCCTTGCTGCAATCCTCATGAGCAGGGTGGTCTATCCACTGATTGAGCGATGTATGAAGGCAGTTGCCGTGATCACGGTTACCGGACTGCTTTGGGCATGCATTCAGTCCCAGGTATTGCACTCTGTACCAGCGTTCATAAAAGGGTTACTTGGTTCTCGTGCTCAAATACCACGCCCGTGGGATAATGCTGATGCTACCAAACTCCTGACTGCGATCACCTTTGCCGGCCTGGGTGGATTCTGGATTCTTTTTTACTCATACTGGATGCGAGACAAAGGCAATGCCATGGCAGTACATATGGGTCGTATTACCGGGCCAATCACAGGTAAGCCGGAGACCGTTACGAGCGATGGGAACTTGCCTGACTACTCTGCAGAAAATTCTGGCCGATGGAATCGCTGGCGACGTTATCTCGTTATTGACACACTCATTGGCATCTCCGGAAATCTGTTTACTACCCTCATGACCTGTCTGCTAGCTTATGCCTTGCTTTTCCCTAAAGGACTTCTGCCCGGGGAATACGAATTAGCCGTTGTGCAGAGCAGTTTTTTCGAAGTGAGCTGGGGCTATGTTGGGAGATCCTTGTTTCTTATCGTAGCTGCGGCCTTTCTGACTGACACATGGCTGGCCACTGCGGACGCTGTAAGCCGGATGCAGGCAGACATTGTACATGTCCTTTTTCCCCGCAGCCGCCGTTTTGAATTGCGCCATTGGTATTATTTCTTTTTGGGATTACTGACTGTGATTACCTCTTTGACCATGCTGCTTGACGCGCCCGGCCCTCTGATCATGATCAGTACACTCATCGGCTTTGTCGGCACAGTAATATTCCCTGTTGCCCTGTATCTCCTGAACTACCGGACTCTGTCACCGCGTCTGCCATCCTGGGCTCGTCCAGGAAGAGGATCTCAGTGTCTTCTGGCCGTCTCTTTCCTAACCTATCTGATGCTTGCCGTTGCATATCTCTGGGTGACATTATTTGTAAATTAAATTATTTTTCGATAACGTATAAATTTTTAAAGTGTTTGACAAGTATACCTGTAATTTGTTACAGATATATTTTATCGTTTTATTCCCAAAAAGCTGCAAATCTCCATAAAACATCAAAATAAGGAATAGAGAAAGAATGTTGAGAAAAATTTGCGTTTCTGGAATTATTATACTTTTTGCTTTAAAGACCTTGTACGCCTTTGAAAGTGGAACTCTCCGTGGAAGGGTTATTGATGGTTTCGGTAAACCCCTTTCTTCTGCAAATATCGAAGCTATCTCTGATGGATCAAAATCAAAAACCACGTCTGACCCAACGGGGCTATTTTCCGTTAATTATAATCCTGGTCATATTAAGCTTACCTTTCATAAAGAAGGATATGTTCCGGCATACATACCATTATCCCTTGACGAAAAAACCGATCTTTCCCTGGACGATATTATTCTGTGGAAGATACCACCCACGGGTGGCCTCTTTGCGGTGGGTGACAATGATTACGTAGAAATTAACAAGGCGGAATATTATTTTGAAAGCAGCAGTAAGGAAAGGCGATTTTACGTAAAAGGTACGCCAGCCGTGATTAAGGGTCAGGCTACAAAGATTATTGATTTCCAAATAGATAATCCCTTGGTGACAGGAAAGACGCTTTATCGTGTGGATTCAAAAGATTCGGTAGGGAGTATAATCTTTTATCCTTCACAAAAATATGTTTTAAATAGGGAGGAAGATTCTTACACCAAAATTGCCGATAATGTGGGTCTGAGGAAGGTGAATTTACCGCCGGGTCGTTATTTTTATTGCACAGGAGAGATTACCATACGATCGAAGACCGGATTCGGTTTCTTTTTCGAGATATCCTCTTAAACAGAAGATGTCTTTTTAGGATTAAGGGCAGTCTCAGAAATAATCTTCCTGAGTTCTTCACCCTCGATAACCTCTTTTTCCAAAAGGAGTTTTGCGAGGGTTTCCAAACGGTCTTTATTCTCTTCGAGGATACCTTTCACCCTTGCGTGTGCGTCGAATACGAGCTTCTTAACCTCATTATCAATATCTTTTGAAACTTCTTCACTCAATTCCCGACTCGTACGTAACCCTATATCCAGGAACTGTGGCCGCCTGCCATTTTGGAATGTCATAGGTCCCATTTTTTCACTCATACCGTATTCCCTGACCATGCTCATGGCTATATCTGTTGCCCTTTCAAGGTCATTCTGTGCACCCGTAGAAATCTCATGAAATTTAATTTCTTCTGCTACCCTGCCACCCAAAAGAACGGCAAGTCGATCCAATAATTCCGACCGTGTCAATAAATAACGGTCCTCTGTGGGCAACTGCAGGGTATATCCAAGGGCAGAGATTCCGCGCGGAATGATAGAAATTCTGTGGACTTTGTCGGCGCCCGGGACAGACTCTGCCACCAGGGCGTGACCAGACTCATGGTAGGCAATAATTTCTTGTTCCTTTTTGCTCATGACCCGTTTTTTCTTCTCCAGTCCGGCAATCACCCTGTTGATGGCCTCTTCAAAGCTATCCATTCCCACAGCCTCCTTACCTATCCGTGCGGCAAGAAGCGCTGCCTCATTGACTACGTTGGCCAGGTCTGCTCCAACAAATCCAGGCGTCCGCGCCGCAATGATTTTTATGTCTACGTCCTTATCGAGTTTTACATTTTTGCAGTGTACCTTCAATATCTCTTCCCGTCCTTTGATGTCAGGTCTATCCACCAGGATATGCCTGTCGAATCTTCCGGGTCTCAGTAAGGCAGGATCCAGTATCTCAGGTCTATTAGTTGCTGCCATGAGGATAACACCTTTTCTTGTGTCAAATCCATCCATCTCAAGAAGGAGTTGGTTCAAGGTGTTTTCCCGTTCCTCGTGGCCGCCCGATATAGGCGAGGCAGCCCGTACTTTTCCCAG
>JAUQXU010000435.1 GCA_030837935.1 Candidatus Brocadia sp. | reverse complement strand
GATCAGAGATAGCTTTCCTTTAATATCCATTGGTACCACGATCTTATGTTGTACGAGTTTTGATTCCTGCACGTATCCAACCACATCGCCGGGAACGACCTCGTCTCCGGCATGTTTTAGGGGAGAAAAATGCCATTTCTTCGTCCTATCCAGCGGTGGATGTTCAATGCCTCTTACAATATAATCACCATATAGACGATTCAGTGCATCCAGGGGTCTCTGTACACCATCATAAATTCCACCGATAAGTCCGGGACCTAGTTCTACACTAAAGGCGCCAAAGGTGGGATAGACAGGTTCTCCCGGACCCACGCCCTCTGTCTCTTCATAGACCTGGATGGAGTACTCTTCACCCCGTATCTCCACCACCTCCCCAAAGAGTTTGTAACGTCCAACACGAACCATGTCATATATCCGTGTTCCCTTTAATCCCTGGGCTACGACAAGGGGGCCAGAAACCTTGATGATTATTCCATTATTGGGCATTCAGTGAACTCATAAAATATCTTGAAAAGTTTACAATATGAGTAATAGAACCTGATTTCCTGCCATGAATCTCAGGTTCAGAATACGCGTAAGAACTTATTGAATTTACCATTGAATCGCATTGTCAGCTTTGATATAAGGAAGATTCAGAATGTTTTACTACTTTTTCTTCATCTTAAGCTCAATCTCCTTTGCCGCGCCTTCTTCAAACCTTACCTTTTGTTTGGTCTTCTTGTAACCTTTTTTCTTTGCAGAAACTGTATACTTACCTGCATGTAAATCTGAGAATTGAAAGAAACCACTCTCATCAGAGAGTGTAGACTTGGAAATTTTTGTATTTTTCCTTTTTAACTTTACTTTTGCAGATTCAATAGGCCCGTTTTCTCTGTCCACTACCTGCCCACAAATCGTGCCCGAAATCTTGTCTGAGGCTATCTTTGTGATAAAGGCATCATCTCCTGCATAGCTTTTAAATAGGGCTGAGACTGTCGGAAAGTCAGGGGATTCAGTCTCCCCGGCGACATATGCATTCCCAAAGGTATCTACGGAGATTCCATTGCCAATATCGGAAAAACTTCCCCCCAAGTATGTGGAGTAAATAAGGCTATTGCCTAAGGCGTTTAGCTTCGTAACAAAAGCATCGCCAACTCCTGCATTGCTTCCAAAGATAGCAGATGCTGTCGGAAAGTCAGTGGACGCAGTGAACCCTGTGACATACGCATTCCCTGAGGTGTCTACGGCAATTCCAAAGCCGGCATCACCATCACTTCCCCCCCAGATATGTGGAGTAGACGAGGGCACTGCCTGAGGCGTTTAGCTTCGTAACAAAAGCATCGTTAACTCCCGCATTACTTCCATAGATGGCAGAGGCCGTCGGAAAGTCAGTGGAAAGTGTCAGCCCAGTGACGTATACATTCCCTGAAGTGTCTACGGCTATTCCATTGCCAATATCTTGAGCATTCCCCCCAAGGTATGTGGAGTAGATAAGGCTATTGCCCGAGGTGTTTAGCTTTGTAACAAAAGCATCGCTAACACCTGCATTGCTTCCATAGATAGCAGAGACCGTAGGAAAGTCAGTAGATTCAGTCTGCCCGGTGACATACGCATTTCCAGCGGTATCTATGGCGATTCCACCTCTAGCCAATAAAAGGCCAGTTATTTCATTACCACTCCCCCCCAGGTACGTAGAATAGACAAGGCTACTGCCTGATGCATTTATCTTTGTGATAAAGACGTCACTACCACCCGCATTGTTTTCATAGATGGCAGAGATCGTTGGAAAGTCAGTAGAATCGGTGAACCCGGTGACATACGCATTCCCAGAGGTATCTACGGCGATTCCCATGCCCGCATCGACATTACTTCCCCCTAGATATGTGGAGTAGACAAGGGCATTACCCGAGGCATTTAATTTTGTAACAAAAGCATCGGGACTTTCAGCAATGCTTCCAAAGATGGCAGAGGCCGTCGGAAAGTCAGTGGAAACAGTCTGCCCGGTGACATACGCATTCCCAGAGGCATCTACAGCGATTCCACGGCCGGTATCTACTCCACTTCCCCCCAGGTATGTGGAGTAGACAAGTGCATTGCCCGAGGCATTTAGCTTCGTGATAAAGGTATCACTAACCCCAGCATTACTCCCATAGATGGCATTGACCGTCGGAAAGTCAGTAGAACCGGTGAACCCAGTGACATACGCATTCCCAGAGGTATCTACGGCGATTCCATTGCAGTCATCGGAAAAAAATCCTCCAAGATATGTGGAATAGACAAGGGCAGGATCTATGATGAGGGGATATCGTTTATCGTATGATGCTACCTGAAAACCATACACGAGTTGTGAGTTACGGGTTGCTAGTTTCGAGTTTCGGATTCCGGATTTCTGGTTTTTAACTCCAAACTCTGAACTCAAAACTCTAAACTTTCCGTCTACCTCAACCCTCTTTCCATCTATTTCCTGATAAATACAAGGCTTCTTCTGGATGAACTTGCCTCCTTTAAGGTATACCTCTAAAGCTCCTTCATCCGTAATCCTTAAATCTTCTATACCTCTATAAGCAAACCATACACGGGATGGGTTTGCTCCGGGCTTTACAATGATGTCGTACTCCATCTGTCTATTATTTCCATAAAATCTCATGTCTGTATTTTTGTAGATATCTTTGTAGACTACAGCTCTATATGTCGGTATATTGGTTTTCCACTTGTTTTCATCATTGCCAATAAAATAATTGACCTTGCCTTGCTGCAATCCCTCTGCAATAATTTCTGGGGTTTTGTTGGCACCTATGGGCATGACTTTGATGACTTCAGATAGGGGATTGCAGAGTTCAGATTGCGGATTTTGGAAAGAAAGATATATTCCTCTTC
>JAUQXU010000434.1 GCA_030837935.1 Candidatus Brocadia sp. | reverse complement strand
GCAGTTGATAAGATCGAGGCTCAACTGAAAAAGCATAAGGGCAAGATCCAATCCAGAATCGTCCGCAGAAAAAAACCCGCAACTACCGAAATGGAAGGTTTTGAAGGTTTACCAGAAGCATGATGGATAACAACTCTATTGGAGGAATTTTAAAGGATGAAATTAACTGATTTTGTTGTGGAGGATGCTATTATCACAGAAATTAAAGCTACTGAAAAGGAGGCTGTAATTCGAGAAATGGTATGCTCACTGAAAGATGCACAAAAAATCAATACGAAGGATGTTGAAAATATCCTTAAATCCCTTATGAAAAGGGAGGAATTGGGAAGTACTGGTATAGGGAAGGGTGTAGCGGTTCCTCATACAAAACATGATTGTATAAAAAAGATTATGGGAACGATTGCACGGTCAACGAACGGCGTTGATTTCAATGCCCTTGATGGAGAACCTGTTCATCTTTTCTTTCTGTTGCTTTCCCCAAACGATTCTGCAGGATCACACCTTGCTGCGCTTGAAAGAATATCAACTGTTATACGGGATAACGATTTCCGACGCTTCATGCGCGCGGCAAATGGTAAAGATGGTATGATTGAAATATTGCGCGAGGTTGACGGTATCCAGGTTTAACCCGGGAACATTCACAATCCCTCCTTGTTTTGTAAGATCGCAAGGAAGCGTGTCTGATTCATTCAAAAACAGGCTAAGCTATAAAAATGAAACCTTCTTCCCCTGTATAGTATCCCGAAAAACGTGCAGTTTTGTATAAAATTAAGAAAGCTATTTACGTTACCATATGGATATTTACGCTACAAATTCTCAACTATTAGAACGAAAGGTGAAAATCTCGAATTCCAATGGGATGCATGCACGGCCTGCTACCAAATTCGCAGAAATTGCCAATAAATATACTTCAGAAATCCGTATTAAAACAAAAAATAAAGAGGTCGACGGGAAGAGCATCATTGAGCTCTTAACACTGGGCGCTGAAAACGGTAGAGAAATCATAATTTGTGCAAAGGGGACCGATGCGGCAGAGGCGCTGGATGCCCTAGAAGGGCTGGTAAAAAGCAAGTTTGAAGAAGAATTCATGGAAATTAGAAAGGGGATTGCAGTCTCCCCGGGCGTAGTCATCAGAGAGGCCTTCATGTTTGAGAGTGAAGGATACCGCATTCCCCGTCATATTATCAGAAAAGAAGAGGTAGAAGGCGAAATCTACAGACTTGAAAAGGCTATCGAAGATTCAAAAAAAGAAATTCATGATTTAGAGCAGAAGGTTTCAGACAACCTCGGTTCAGAAATTGGATCAATCTTTGGTACACACCGGATGGTATTGCAGGACGTACGACTAAAAAATGAGATTATTGACAAAATAGAAAAAACCAATTTTACACCAGAATTTGCCGTATCCCTGGCCTTGCGTGTTTATATCAGAAAATTTCAGGACGTCCACGATTCATATCTCGCAGAAAGAGTAAGCGATATATTTGATATTGAACGGCGCCTTTTGCGAAATTTATTAGGTGAAAAGAGAGAGGAGCTTAAAAACCTTGCAGAAGAAGTAATCTTAGTGGCCCACGACCTTACCCCATCCCAAACAGCATCACTTGATACCGAAAAAGTCAAAGGCTTTGCTACCGATGTAGGCGGAAGGACATCCCATACCGCAATCGTTGCCCGGGCATTGGGCATTCCGGCCGTAGTCGGACTTGGTACCATTACAACAGAAGTCTTTGGGGGTGACACCGTAATCATAGACGGCAATAGTGGCATTGTCATCGTAAGGCCCGACGATGAAACTTTGGCGGCATACCGAAGCAAGGCCAAAAGTATCCACGTCTTCGAAGAGAAACTAGCCACGGAGCTAAAAGATCAACCGTCCACAACGGGGGATGGTAAACATATTTCCATTTTTGGCAATATCGAATTCCCAAAAGAAATTAACATGAATGTAAGATACGGCGCAGAGGGAATTGGCCTTTATAGAACAGAATTTCTTTACTTGGGTGCACCCAAACCCCCAACAGAAGAGGAACATTTAGAGGCATATACCACGGTCGTTCGAGAACTAAAGGACAAACCAATTATCATCAGAACCCTTGATCTTGGCGCTGACAAATTTGATTATTTAGATGACAGAAAAGAAGGAAACCCTTTCCTGGGATGTCGTTCTATCCGCTATTGCTTTGAAAATCCTTCTATATTTAAGATACAACTGCGAGCAATCTTAAGGGCTTCTGCTTTGGGTAACGTGAAAATCTTGTTTCCTCTGATCTCTTCCCTCCAAGAACTGCGACGCGCAAAACAAATGGTTTGGGAAACCATGGAAGAATTAGAGAAGGAAGGTATCCCTTTTAACAAAAACATAGCTATGGGAATAATGCTCGAAGTACCTTCTTCCATTATAATTGCGGATATCCTGGCAAAAGAGTGTGATTTCTTCAGCATTGGCACGAATGATCTCATCCAGTACTCTCTTGCCGTTGATAGAAATAATGAGCGGGTAGCTTATTTATATTGCCCTGCACATCCGGCTATTTTGAGACTATTAAAACTCGCCATTAAAGCTGCGCAAGACAATAATATTCCCGTGGGTATATGCGGGCAAATGGGAAGTGAGATTGAATACACCGCACCGCTTGTAGGTATGGGACTCACCGAGTTCAGTGTGGCGCCAGCAACAATTATACCTGAAGTCAAAAAAATCGTGCGGTCGATTACCTTTAAAAAGGCGCAAGAGATAGCAGAGACTGCTTGCCAGTTTGAAGACCCGGAAAAAACAATTAGTTATCTCCGAAATATTGCCATTGATATCCTGCCAGAGGTATTTGACGGCCAAAATTATCCTTGACAGCGGGAAATATCCTTATTAGAATTTCTCCTAACTATTTTATTTAATTATATTTGAAGTCTTTTAAAAAGGTTGATTCATTATATCAAGAATACGCATTCGATTTAATAAGTCAGGTGATCTTCGCTTTATCTCGCATCACGATTTGATGCGGCTCTTTGAGAGGGCTATCAGAAGGGCTAAGATACCGATAGCGATGTCCAAAGGTTTCAATCCTCACCCGAAATTATCCATTCCCCTAGCGCTGAGTGTTGGAATATCCGGTAAAGATGAAGTCCTGGAACTGGAATTGCTTAGATCGATGCCGCCTGAAATTGTGGTTAAAAGTTTATGCCGGCAACTACCGGAAGGCATTCATATTCTTTCAGAAGCGCTCATACCGGACACCGAGAAGAGTTCGGCCCGCGACGTAGTCTATGAGGTTATTTTTAAAGATCAAGGCCTTTTAAAGACTTTACAGATTAGCGAATTTCTGCAACAGCCGTCCATCATGGTAAATCGTACAAGAGATGGACAGCAAAAATCTTTTAACATTCGACCATCTATTCAGGAAATCGCGGTAAAGCCCGACCGTTTAATTTTGTTTATGAAAATGGGATCGGAGGGCATGGCGAGGCCGGAAGAGGTGATCCATTCATTATTTAAAGGTGAGAAAAAAGAGCTCTTTGAAATTATTAGAACAAAAGTCAACCTGTCTTCTTCTGCCTAACTAAGGGAAAAAAACATGGACAAGAGGATGCTTATCAACGCAGTTGAACCTGAGGAATGCCGAATTGCCATTTTAGAAAATAATGTTTTAGAAGAACTTTACATTGAAAGGAGTTCCCGGGAACAGATCGCAGGAAATATTTACAAAGGAAGGGTTGTTAACATCGAACCCAGTATTGAAGCGGCATTTGTTGACATTGGACTCAAAAAAAACGGATTTCTCCATGCATCGGACATCTTGATTCCAACAGAAAACGGGAGTCCGTCATCAGATGCTGATAGCCATGCCAAACCTCATCGGGCATTCCATAGGATACGGGATGTTTTGCATACAGGACAAGAAGTATTGGTTCAGGTAACAAAAGAGAGCATTGGCACCAAGGGTCCCAGTTTAACCACGTATATTAGCCTTCCGGGCAGGTTTCTGGTTTTAATGCCAGACGTATCCCGTCATGGAGTTTCCAGGAAAATTGCAAGTGAAGAAGAGCGGCAACGGCTCAAAAAAATACTCGAAGGATTAAATCCGCCGCCGAATATCGGTTTCATCATACGGACAGCAGGGGCACTGCAGACCAAAAAAGAAATCCACAAGGACTTTCATTATCTCTTAAAACTTTGGAAAAACATTGAGAGACGGGCAAAAGATGTCAATTCGCCTGAAACCATTTATCAGGAGAGCGACCTGGTTATTCGCGCTATTCGGGATATCTTTTCCACCGACATACAGGAAATCATCGTAGATACAGAAGCCGTCTATGAAAGGACCCGTGATTTTCTTCGTATGATTATGCCCAAATCCGAAAAACTTTTAACCCTCTATAGCGAGGATAAGCCATTATTCCACAAATATAACATCGAGAAAGAGATTGAGGAGATAAACTGTAAAAAAATCCGCTTGCCGCGCGGAGGCTCAATCATAATAGAACAAACCGAGGCACTGGTTGCAATTGATGTCAATAGTGGTAAATTTAAAGAAGAGTGCGACCCGGAAGAAACAGCCTTTAAGACAAATCTCAAAGCTGCAAGGGAAATTGCGCGCCAGATCCGGTTGCGAGACCTGGGCGGTGTAATTGTAATCGACTTTATTGACATGCGGACAGAATCACATATTCATGCTATCGAAAAGGTCATTACAGATGCCTTGAAAAGGGATAAGGCGAGAACAAAGATGCTGAGGATGTCAAAATTTGGCACTATTGAACTTACCCGGCAAAGGATCCGATCAAGTCTGCGGGATGTTCTTTTTGAGGAATGTAAGTTTTGCGGCGGTACCGGATACGCAAAAACGGTTGAGAGTCTTTGTTTAAATGCCATGAGAGACCTGAAGTTTGCTATCCATTCACCACAAATTGCAAAAATAGAAATCATCGCAAATCCTGAGGTTGCAAATTACCTGCAAAATCAAAAGAGGAAACAAATGATAGAAATTGAAGAATCCTATACTAAAAAGGTATTTATCTTTAGCGCACCGAATCACGAGTATGGTAAGATCGATATCCGCTATTTAAACCAGAGAGATGAACCCGTTATAATGTAAGAAGGAAAGGAGAAAATAAACAATGTATGCAATTGTAAAAGACAGGGGTAAGCAGTACAAGGTAAGGGCTGGCGAGCGCCATCTCATAGACCTGAAAGCCGATGCCCAAATTGGGCAAATTTTGGAATTTCATGATGTATTGGTTTGCTCAAATGAAGAAGGCACAACGACTCTTGGGACTCCGGCCAATAAAAATGCAAAGGTTATTGCAGAAGTCGAGGGTATAAAAAAAGGTGTGAAGTCCATGACCATAAAATTCCGCAGAAGGAAAGAGTCGATGACCAGAAAAGGACACCGGGAAAAATATACCCGGATAAAAATTAAAGAAATTATTTGTGGCTAGACTTAAATTCACGTTAAAGAATTTTCAATACTAAAGAGTGGCATGGACAAACTTTCTTTGTCCGTGCCTATCTTAACTTGATCGGCATTTCCCAATTCTCAATATAATTTTCTGAAAACGGAGGATAGTGACATGGCACATAAAAAAGGGCAAGGTTCTTCAAAAAATGGAAGAGACAGTAATCCGCAAATGCGGGGGGTAAAAAGATTCGGCGGACAACTTGTAACTGCTGGCTCTATAATCGTCCGCCAGTGTGGAACGAAGTTCAAGCCTGGAATGAACGTCGGGCTTGGGAGAGATTATACGCTGTTTTCTATGATAGACGGAACGGTACAGTTTGAAACAAGACGCCGTGTAAGTGTTTATACAACACCCAAGTCTTAAAATCACTTCGCATCCGATTTATTAGCCACGAAGTCCTTGCAGTATAGGATTAACTTCCACGCCGAATGGTAAATTAGGTAACATGGTGAAACGGGGTATGGGATGTGTTTGAAGTAGAGATTCTCCTATTTCCCGTTTTATCATTGCCATGGCTTTATTTCATTGTTTGATGTCTTTCTAAAAATCGCATCTTTGTTTCTTTGGTAAAAATGTAATTTAAATTATGTTTGTTGATGAAGCTGTTATATTTGTAAAAGGAGGCGATGGGGGAAACGGTTGTGTCAGTTTCCGAAGGGAGAAATATATCCCTTACGGAGGACCAGATGGGGGAACCGGCGGTAAAGGCGGAGATGTTATCCTGCGTGTCTGCAAGAAGATAGATACATTGCTTGATCTTACTTCTCGCGTAAAACATATTGCGGGAAGTGGTGCGCATGGGAAAGGCACCAACAAAAAAGGCAAAGATGGCAAGGACCTCACGATAGATTTACCCCGAGGTACTGTAATCAAAGACAGAGAAAGCGGACGTATCCTGAAAGACATGAGTACCGTCGAGGAAAGCATTGTGATTGCGCGGGGAGGAAGAGGGGGCAGAGGAAATAAATGTTTTGCGACTTCCACCAATCAGGTTCCAAGACAGGCGGAAAAGGGAAAACCAGGTGAAGAACGATGGCTGATCCTTGAACTAAAGTTGCTTGCGGATGTCGGTCTCATCGGAATGCCCAATGCCGGAAAATCAACGTTACTCTCCCGAATATCTGCGGCCAAACCGAAAATTGCCGATTATGCGTTCACCACACTGCAACCTCAATTAGGAATCGTAGAAATAGGGAACTATGGAAGATTTGTTGTTGCTGACATCCCAGGGCTTATTGAAGGGGCACATCGGGGGATAGGGCTTGGAGATGAATTTCTCCGTCATATTGAAAGAACAAAATTATTAGTCCACCTTCTGGATGTTTCACCTTTTGCCCAGGTAGCTCCTTTAGACGCATATCACATTGTTCGGAATGAATTAAGGCAATACAATCCGGGCCTTGCTGAAAAAACAGAAATTGTTATTGCAAACAAAATGGATCTTCTCGATACAGAAACCGGCATGCAGTGTATTCAGACCCTGGAAAAACAAATATCTAAACCAGTCTGTCCTGTCTCTACGGCTACGGGAAAAAACATCGGCGCACTGTTAAATTTAATTGTAAACGCACTCCATGAGGACAAGTCCTGTGTAAGCGAATCTCTATGCAGTTAGCAATTGACATTGGCAATACCAATATCCATATTGGAATATTCGAAGAAGGCGTCTTGCAATCTGCACATACCATAAGAAACGAATACCCGCTTCCGGCAAATTTTGCAACAGCTCTTCATACTGTCACTCCTTCCACAATACAAGCTGTTATCCTCGCATCAGTCAATCCACAGGGAGAGGCAGGCGTCATTGAATATATCCAGAAACATCTCCTGATAAAACCTCTGCGAATTGGAAAAGAGATTCCAATCCCTGTCCCGGTTTTGACCGAATGTCCAGAAAAGGTTGGTGCAGACCGATTGGTAAATGCAATTGCCGCATTTGAAAGGACAAACGATTGGACAATCGTCGTTGACGCAGGCACCGCAATAACTATTGACGGAATAAACAATAAAGGTGTTTTTTTAGGGGGGATTATTACTCCAGGAATAGACACCTGTTCAAAAGCGCTCCACCACGCTACAGCACTTTTGCCTCAGATATCTATCAGCAAACCAAAGCATGTCCTTGGGAAAAACACAGAAGAGGCAATAAAGTCTGGCATTTATTGGGGGATTATCGGAATGGTGCACCATCTGATAAGCATGATTCGTGATGAACTGAAATGCAAACCAATGGTAATTGCAACGGGAGGAAATGCACAGATGTTAGCAGAGGAAATCCCCCTCATTGGCGAGGTAATCCCCTATTTGACGTTGGAGGGAATTCATATTGCTTACAAAAAAACTCTTACTTCATGTATGCCCTATTAGCATTTCTTCATTTTTTCAATCAATTTTTGATAACGATCATCTTCTTTGAGATAAACCAGATCTTTATCTCTTTCCAGATGATGCATATCTTTATACCCTACCGCGATTGCCATTTCCAGGGCTTCAAATGCCGCATCGATATTTTTTAGCAATGCATAACTACAAGCGAGGTTGTAGTGCACGAGCGGGTCGGTTGGCCTAAGACGACTTAACTTTTGGTCTACCAGAAGACCTTTTTCATACATACCCTGCGCCGTATATGCATTGCCTAAATACATAAGGCAATCCATATAATTTGGATTCTTTTCAAGGAT
>JAUQXU010000433.1 GCA_030837935.1 Candidatus Brocadia sp. | reverse complement strand
TACCCCTCCTTTTCTACAAGTAACCTTTTATATAAAATACAAAACGACCATTCCCAGATATTTCAAGTCAATCCCCTTTTCTAAGAGGATAAAGGGTGTTGTAAATAATTCGCATTTGAAGAAAAAACA
The DNA here is from genome assembly GCA_030837935.1 of Candidatus Brocadia sp. Taxonomy (GTDB): domain Bacteria; phylum Planctomycetota; class Brocadiia; order Brocadiales; family Brocadiaceae; genus Brocadia. The sequence continues at coordinate 6,661 of JAUQXU010000433.1, read as the reverse complement.
CAACCCCCTTTTTCCCCCTTTAGTAAGGGGGATTTTTATGCTTCTGCCGTCCTAATAACTGCGCAAACAAAATGGAAATTTCTATACAATTTAATTATTCAACGGCCTTGACTGCTTCTTTTCGAGTTGTAACGACAGTTTGTTAAGGCCTTCAACTGCTACACTGTGCCGTCTGTCCATCGTAGCGATTACACGGCGCATGAATTCAGGGATCTTTTCGATTTCAATTTCAAAGGAATTCATGTTCAGTATTTTCGTCTCAGCATTCCTGTTTTGTAATAAAACGACCAAACGACAGTAAATCTCGGACATCCTTGTGAGATCGATTGCCGTTGTGTATAGTCTTGCTTGAATGTTACGGGGTAATTTGCTAATGCAATCCATAAAGGTGTCTCTTGTAATCATTTCCACTATCGCATCACCATCTGCCATTACCGAAACGGTTCTTTTCGTCTTCCCAAGGAAGGCTATTTCTCCAAAGATATCTCCTTCGGCTAATAAACCAATTAATACCTGTTTACCATCAACCTTTTTAAACACCCTGGCTTTGCCTTCTTTCAAAATATAGGCATAATATGGCCATGTATCTTCTTTGATGATAGCCTCACCGTCTTTGACTTTCCGGAGTCTGGGATCGATATGTTCCATAACTATACGCATACTATTTCACCTCCATTTTTATTTTGTGATTTCTGGTACAAAAATAAAGTCACAATTTAAGAATTGCGGGAGAGGGAGGAATCTCTCTCCCGCATGGGGTCCGGTTGTCCTTACCGGAGATTCGCATTGGGATTAATCATGCAGATCATGCTGATATGATACTATTTCAGTGTTAAGAAATTATTAAGGAATTGTTAATTATGTGTTAAATTTAAGGCTTCAGATTCATACCGGCTCATCATTGAGGAAAAGGGAAGGCTCACCGAGATAGTATCCCTGAAGCAATTCAATATCCATCCCCAAGACCCTTTCGAGTTCTTCCTTTCGTTCTATGTCTTTGGCTATAACCTTTATACCAACCCTGTGGCATGTAGTAATAATACGATCGACGAGATTAAAATCTACCTCTGCTTTATCCCTGTTTAATACACAATGCTTATCTATTTTTATAAAGTCTGGTTCAATAATTGAGAGCATCTTTAAACCATGATAACCCGCCTCAACGTCATCTATGGCTATCTTATAACCCTCATCTTTATAATAGGAAACTACCCGTTTGAAGAGGTCGTAGTCATGAATGACGCTTTCTTCGATAGGATTTTTCGCCTGTTGATTTCGCGAAAATCAGGCGCTGATGAAGAACCATTCCCATCATCTTTTCTGTTCCGTCTCGATTTTTCAACCATATACACCTCCAGCCAGGGCTGTATGTTCCTTTTGCACTTCGATATTCACATTGAAATTATAATTTTCTTTTGTTAAGAAATTATTAAGAAAACATGAATTATTCATTAAAATCAATAATGAACGAAGGTGTAAAATTTTCTGTTTATTGCGTTTCACTCAGGGATGCATTATTTGCCGTTGGAAAAGATGGATAATTGATTATGCAGAAGTTTGGTGTGCAATGTGTCGCCTGGACGATGGGAAGGTATCTGAAAAACAGGGGAAACTATATCATATCCTTATGGGGTTGCCTGAAAGTCCTGAAAAATAATTTTTGCCTTACAATTTCACCAATATCACCTGTACCAATCCTATGATGAATCCCAATATACCTCCCGATATTTCAACAAATCTGAATTCTTTTTTCATAATGGAGATGAGTATTTCTTCCAGCTTATCAGAGGAAAAATTGGAGACTTTGTTGGCAATAGTAGATTCTATATCCACGGCATCCAGCGCTTTTTCTATACCTTGTTTATACGTATTTAAGATAAGGGGGAGGATTGTTTCAATTTCTTTCATCGTAACATCCTTGAATTGACGGATGATGTAATTATAGATGAACATTACCACTTGAGGATAAGCTTCTTTTAACTTCGTATTTAAAAAGGTATTAATATGTTTATCTATTAAAGTCTTTACTTCAGTGGCAATGTTTGATTGGTTGAGTTTTTCTTTTATATCTTGAGAAGATACAATTTCCCGTGCTATAACCTTTCCTAATTTCTCAGCAAAAATCTTTTGCCTTTTGGGAAATACACCTTGAATCTCAAGAATACCAATCTTGATTTTTTTCTTCGGATGAAACAGCAATTTAATGGCCACCCAATTGGTAAACCAGCCTATTAATGCAGCAATGAGAGGAAGTTCAATAAATTGGAGAAGGTGATTCATATTTTCTTAAATGAGAACCAACTGTTAGTTATAAAGGTTTCTGAATATCTTTTTGAACAGGAGTTAGCAGCATTAAAAAAAATACGGCATACGTGAATAATTTTGGTTTAATTCCCTTATAATTTTCTGTATCTCTTCATTGGATGAAAGAGAATCAAAGGTAGTTTTAATGAATTCTATGACATCCACTTCTTTCGGTTCATAAATAATTACAAGGCTTCCTGCAAATGGGTTAGCACGGATATCCTTTATTCCCGACGGTATGGAAATAAATGAGAGGTTTTTGATATGTTCAGGCAAGTTTCTGACACCCATGAGTTTTTTTATGAAAGGCACCTTTAGCCGTATACGACCATCAATGTGGTGAACGATATTATAGGTAATCATCTCGATACTCCATCAGACTTAAATTTACTCTATGCAATAGTATATCTTTTACTTCCCTGCTTACAAGAATAGGCAAAAAATCTTTGATTTTTGCGTGTCTTTTCAACCTTTCAAATACAGATTCATACAACGGAACTACAGCCTCTGCAGGCATCCCTGTTTCCCTTGCAAGAGCCCGAATGGCATTTCGATGAAGTTTTTCTTCCTCCTCGTCTTCGTATAGGAAAGTAGAATTCATAACGTTAGTCCAATACAGGAAATTTTTTCATATCTATAAAATCGCTACATGACCAACACATTAACAACAAGAAAATAAACCAGAAGACTCAGTACATCCTGAATAATCGTTGCAACAGGACCGCTTCCGAATGCCGGGTCCTTGCCCATATAGGACAAAAACCAGGGCAAGAGAAATCCGATAGTTGTTGCGAATCCGCCCGCTATAACCACTGCCAACGAAACGGCAAGCGCTAAATGGGTATCTTCGGAAGTCAGAAACACATAAGGAAAGATCAGAATACCAAGGAACAGTCCTATGAGGAGCCCGGTTCTTAACTCGCCAGTAAGGAGGTTATTTATCGGGGTATGGCTCAGCGACAAACCCCTCACTGCAACTGCTTCTGTCTGCGTCCCTATGGCATCAGCCAGATAAACAATTATCGGCATGAAGAAGGCGACCGATATACGGGTTTCAAGAATATGTTCAAACCATGCCACAACGGAGCCTGCCACCATGCTGCCTATCAAACCAAGCAAGAGCCATGGGAGGCGGTCTCGAACGCGCCGTGTCGGAGATGCCTCAATCGCACTGAGTGCCCGGTTGTTCTCCTTCCATATACCAACGAATCTATTGAGGTCTTCAATATGTTCCCGCCGCAGGATTTCAAACAGGGTTTGAGGTGGCACAACACCTAAGAGTTTTTTCTCTCCATCAACCACTGGGAGAGAAGTAATATTATGTTTTATTGCCAATATTGCCACTTTTTCCTGGTCGTCATCGGGACTAGCCATGGGTAGATCCTGAACCATGAGCTCACTCATTTTCGATGCAGCATCTGCAGCCAGTAAATGAGGGAAACGGACCAATCCCAGCAGCCGTCCTGAATCATCTACAATGTAGATAGCATCAGTTGTGTCATAGAACCTGCCGGGAAGGACGGAAAGGACATAATTTACCGTATCCGTAGCACTGGCTACAGGAACCTGTGTTACCAGATGACTTCCTGCGGTATCATGTAATGGGGTCGTATTCATAAATTTATTCGTTGGAAACCCACCCCTAACCCCTCCCGAGAGGGGAATTGTGGAGTCCCCTCCTGGGAGGGGATTATAGGGGTGGGTTTTCTTATCTTGTGGAATTGTCCATTCGCTGGTTCAATCGTCCTCGATTGAACCGAAATATTTGGTATAATTCCGTCTCACGGCACGAGTTCACTCATTAGCGTACCGTTCAAACATATGGTTCAATCTGCAAGATTGAACCAGCCTTGAGGGTGTTTTTTAATTAGGTTGGGTTTTAAAAGGCAAAACCCAACGGCTTTTTTCTTTGAATTTACCTGTTGAGTAACGTATAAATGATGCACATGGAATATGTCAGTGGGAATGGCATAAAACTCAGAGATATCTTCCTTGACCATGGAAACTGGTGGAAGCTGTTTCTTCTGCATCGTGAGCTTATTCGACTCAGCATCATCATCAACGTTTTAAAACTTCTCGTATGCAGAACGTCTTTTCTCGGTTACCACCAGTTTGTCTGCCCAACATGCTCCAAGAGTATGAAGGTTCCTCATAGCTGCAAATCCAGATTCTGTCCTTCCTGTGGCAAGAAGGCAACCGACATCTGGATTAAAAACAGCTTAAATACCCTTCCCAAAACCACATGGCAACACATTACCTTTACCATGCCAGCAGAACTCTGGGTCTTTTTCTGGCTTAACCGCCACCTCATGAACCTTATCCCTCTCATCGCTGCAACCATCATTAAAGATTGGGCGCTCGAAAAGGGTTTTCTCCCCGGTATCTTCCTTGCCATCCACACCTTTGGCAGAGACCTCAAAAGGAATATCCATATCCATCTCTCCACCACAGCAGGTGGACTTTCCTTCTGCCATACGAAGTGGATCGGGAAGGCCTACTTCTACCACGGTTCTCTCAAAAATACCTGGAGATATAAAATCATTGCCCTCTTACGTGAAGAATTTAAAAAGGGGCGTCTCACGCTTCCACCACACCTGAAGCATATTACCTCATACACTCTTTTCAATTCCTGAACTTCTCAATTCTATGACAAAACATGGGTTGTTCATCTCAACTCACCGTCAAATAACATGAAAGCCAATGTTGACTACCTTGGCAAATATCTCAAACGTCCCCCCCATCGGTGAAACTCGTATCAAACACTATGATGGGAAAACGGTTACCTATGAGTACCTTGACCATTATACCAACATCACGGAAACTATGACGTTGCCTGTCCTGGAATTTATTGCCCGACTCATCTGCCACATACCTGATAAAAACTTTAGAAACATACGTTACTATGGATTCTTATCACACAAACTTCGAGGAAAACTCTTGCCGGTCGTTTATCATCTCCTCAACATAAAGACCGTCACCACTACGAAAGTATATATCGCATGGAGTACCATGATACGGACTACCTATACCTATGATCCCATGAAATGCCCACAGTGTAAAACACCTATGATATTACAAACCGTTGTACAACCTTCTTCATCTAACTCTCTTATCTTCAAACAGGAGGAAATCGCCCATGGGTATTTTCCACTTCTTCTCTAAAGAAAAGAAACAACCCGTTCTTGTCCGCTGTACCCATTGCTCTTATGAGCTTCATCTCTTACCAGGAGAGGTACGTATTCTGGAAGCCAGAAATGCAGGTGATCCAGTCTGTTCGCTCAAAGAAGAGTGCGATATCTGCCACATTGGCTTCATGATCCCGGCACATTACACCAACCGCCATGGAAAAACATACCTTTTCCATGACTTAAAACCAAAAATTAAAAACCTTGACCCAAATACCGTTACAAATCGCATTTTCGGCATCCATTTTCTGTGAGTTTGAAATTCCTTAACATAAATTTAGGTTTTTTATCACCCAGCTTTAATGAGTAGGAAAGATATTTGATTCCATTTAACTGCCATGTTCTCTCGTTATGTCTTTTGCTGGCATCATAGTTAGGATGTTTTATGGTCAACTTATCGTAATGAGTAGGGTTCCATTCCTGATGTTCTTTTATATCTTTTCCTATCCACAAAAAAAATCCACCTTGTCCTTTATCAGTGCTTCCAAATGTTTTTGGCTCATTTTTCACATAATCCGCATCAATCGCCCTATACCAGAATCTCATCGCCCCTTTGATGGATGGTGAGCGGAGTTCAGGCGTTTTTCCATCTGCCCCGCCGAGGAAAAGCGGCGTAATAGTCTTCAAGGTAACGGTAAACTTTTCCATAGACATACGCTATTTCCCGAAAAATTCTTATAAAATAGAGTTTGTGTTTTTATAGAGAAAAGGGTAACTACTCTGCGTATTTTCAAACACTACCGCCATTAATTGAGTAGGGTGGATTAAACGAAGTGAATCCACCATTGAGAAAGACGTGAAAGGTGGATTCGGTGCAAAAGACAGCGCCTTAATCCACCCTACCCAAACTGAGCCAAACGAATGTGCTCGCACAGACATGTAGCCATATTTATGTAAGACCATATATTTCCCTTTCTTGCTACTACATAATTCGGCAATGGGTTTGTGCCTATAAGCAGAACCAGATCAGTGAAGGTATTCATTGATGATTCCTTAGGGTAAGGGACATAATGATTGCATACAGTGATTGTCAGGATTTGGAGTGTATCCTATACCTATTTTAAGAAAAAAACAACACGAAAAATGGTAGGTATCTTTCCTTGTTCAAATGTATCTACATTTTCATTACTAAGAATCTTCTAAGCAAATTACGTTTGACATCTCATGAAAGC
>JAUQXU010000432.1 GCA_030837935.1 Candidatus Brocadia sp. | reverse complement strand
TATAGTGCTCGGCATCCCTTCCGGCGGAGCCCCTGTAGCTGTTGAGATAGCAAAAGCGCTCGTACTTCCCATTGACTTCGTCATTGTGAGAAAGGTGCAGATACCTTATAACACTGAGGTCGGGTTTGGTGCCGTTGGGCCTGATAGCAAGGTATTATTAAATGAAGAACTTCTCAGGAGTCTCGATCTCTCAGAAAAAGAGGTTGAGCAACAGCTCCAGATGACAATACATATGATCAAAAGGCGGAATGAACTCTTCAGAAAAGGACTGCCATTTCCCTCAGTAAAAAACAGGGTTGTGATCATTGTGGATGATGGGCTGGCATCCGGCTATACCATGCTTTCTGCCATCGATTTCGTGAAAAGGCACGAACCACAAAAGATTGTGGTTGCTGTCCCGACAGGGTCAGAAAGAACAGTCGATTTTATTCTGCCTCATGCAGACGAGCTTATTTGTCTTAATGTGAGAACTAGATTGCCTTTTGCTGTGGCTGATGCGTATGAGAACTGGTATGACCTCGAAGACGACGAGGTGATTTCGATCTTAGAAAATTTTCGTCTCGACCACGAATAACGCCTTGTAGTTCCTTATCTTTTGTGGGAAACAGGATAGTCGTTGAGCTTGTCGAAGGATCCGTCGAACGATGAAGAGGAGATAAAAAACTTCCTAAAAAGAAGTTTTTATAGTATGAAATCACCATTTCCCCAAATCATCTCTACAAGGAACTCTTCCTAACGCATATATTCCTTCCGGCCGTGCATCAAACTTGAATGCAAAGACATTAACCCCACCCTCACGAGCCAACCGTAATGTTTTCGCATATTCGGGGTCTATCTCTTCTGCAGGGGCAAAACAGTCACAATCAGATCTCTGGACAATATAAAGCATGCACGCGTCGTATCCCATTTCTATAGCCTTCATCAGGGAGTTGAGATGTTTCCTGCCACGAACGGTAACGGCATCAGGAAACTTCGCAGCATGACCGTCTCTTAATGTGACGTTTTTGACTTCCATATAACATTCCCGTTTACCATTTGAAAGAAGGAAATCCAGTCTTGAATCACCAAACGTTACTTCTCTCCTGATGACATTACAAGGGCTCAATTCATGAACTAATTTTAATTCGATCAAACGATGGGCAATATCATTGGTCAGCAATGTGTCTACTCCCACCCACACCCCATCTGCCTTGACCATTTCAAGGGTATAGAGGGTCTTTCTCTTTGATGACTCATGATATGAAAGCATTACTGAAGAACCAGGTCCCGAGCATCCCTTCATGCTTCCTGAATTGGGGCAAAATGCAGTTACAACCTGTTTATCAGGCAATTCCACATCGACAAGGAACCGTTTATATCTCCTTAAGAGAACACCTGATTGTAAGGCATTGTAACGGTACATTTCTATCATAAATAGCAACTGCAGATAATTTAGACTGCCTTTGGCAGCGACTTTTTAGATACACAGCAAATGTGGGTTAAAAACAACCCCCTCGCCCCCTTTATTAAGGGGGATTTCCTCGAGTCCCCCTTAAAAAAGGGGGATTCAGGGGGTTGTCTGGCATGCTACGATACAAACTTTGAAATTCTTAATTAAATGATTAATTCCAGAGCTAAACCACCCGCTAGGCGGGTGAGAATAGCAAAAGCTATGCTGTAGTATTTACAAAAGAAGTCTCCTCCTGTAAAGTGCGAATGGGAATGCTTTAAATTTGCACAATGACAGAAGGAGACGAAGATGAAAAAGAGTTTATCACATACAGTATGGGAGTGCAAGTATCATGTGGTAGGGGTACCTAAGAAACGGAGAAAGATAGTATATGGCAAGCTAAGAAAGGAGATCGGAGAAATCTTGCGGCGGTTAAGTGAGTACAAAGGGGTGGATGTGATAGAAGGGAAAGCGTGTATAGATCATATCCGTGTGTGTTTGTCGATTCCGCCGAAGTATTCAGTATCAACGATTGTTGGGTATCTGAAGGGTAAAAGTGCGATGATAGTATTTGAGAAATATAGCCGATTGAAACAGAATTTTCGAGGTCATCAGTTTTGGGCAAGAGGATT
>JAUQXU010000431.1 GCA_030837935.1 Candidatus Brocadia sp. | reverse complement strand
GAATTTTTAAAACAGGCTTTTACAGAAGGTGAAATTTGGAGTTTGGACAAAGAACGGCTGGACAGACTCCTGGAAAAAGATTTGATAACAAAGTCACAGCATGAGATGTTTCTCAAGAACGGTGCACTCGGTGGACACCTGGAAAATATACAGAGGACTCAGGGATTCAAAGGATTCAACCAGCATTCCGTGTCGGCCATTATCAAAGCCACCGACCCCAGAAAATACAAGGTGCAAGGGGCATAAGAATTTAAAATTAATTGACTACGTCTTGCCGAAAGGTCAAATTAACAGGATAAAGGTAACTTAACATTTAAAACGCGACCCCCAGGCTCTCCCAGACTCTTTACGCGACTCTTTCCCAAGGCAAGGTATCAAAAAATTTATTTTCCTGCGCGAACTGGCCATACATAGCAAGTTTCCGTCTTATTGGCAGTGTCCATGATGCCGTGATCGCTCATGTTTACGATCCACGCATAGGCTATACCGCCCTTGAGGGTATCACTCGACCAGTAGTTGTCCGACTGCACGTCGCTAAAGAAGCCAGAGTAGCCCGAAGGAAGGGCAGGATTGTTGTTGCTTGAATCAGTCAGGCTTGATAACTCATTCCTGTTCGGCAGACGCCAGTCTTTTTGGTGACTGCCACCGTTGCTCTTATCACCAGCAAAAGTCCCATTCATCGTTCCGTCTCTATTCAGGTTCTCCACATCAGTCAGGGCATCTGCCCAGATTCTTGCTCCCGCGACATTGGCATTCTGCAACCATATCAACCCAGTAAGGTTGTCCGTCACGGTACCGTTACTATTATCCGTAAAGCGTGGACTGGACGAAGCTACCCCTTTATCCGAAATTGCGTCATTCACTGTCACATAAGAAGCAGTCTGGCAGGTCTTTTGTACCGAACTCTGAACTATGTTCTGAGGTTGGGTTCCCGTAATTAATCCCTGACTACCGGCGCTGTTTAGCTCCAGGAAGGTTTTCCCATTGACCACATCTGAGTCCCTGACGAAGGGAACAACTGTATAATCGAGTGGCCCTGAGTAAGTCAAGATGGGGGCGAGTATAATGATGCCAATAATTGCTGTACAAAAACGTAAAAAAAACATGGAAAATTCTCCCTAAAAAATTAAAACTTTGAAATTAGCCAGAATGTCACGAACAAGTAAGATTATATCTGTGGTAGAGCTTTTAAAATGTACCCTGGGTACATTAAGGCCTAAAACTAAATCAGTCCGCGCAGGTATTAAAAGATCATGTATTGTTTTATCCCATGCTTTCATATTCTTTAATCCTTTGCTGCTGTAGTATAATGAAATTTTAAATGATCGGCAATCTCTTTATGATGATTTTTCCCGTGTTCCTTCCTATACTATTACAAACTCTTTCTATCTCTTTTACGTCGTTTTCTTCGTGCTTTCAATGAACGAAGTGTCTGGGTATTCTTTTGTAAAGAAATTTGGCTGATGTTATACTGTGCGGTGCAAACTCACTCAATGAGAAATAGGGATGAAGAATATGAATGAAGATTTGATAGGGCAATACCGATACTTTCTCAAAGATAGTATCCGGAAAGAAATCGACTTTTCACATTTCACATCAATTGCTCTTTGAATTTTCTGAAGATCAGCTTGCCGGAAAGATTGTCGATGCCGTTTTCCGGCAGCCCTACCCTGGGAATGCATCGGTGACGTTCATCTGGCGGCCATTCCTTACCGGATGGAGTGGCGCTACCACCTGGCAGCCCATAAGGTTATTGCTATCGATGTGGGGCATGTATGTCAGAACCTCTATCTTGCATGCGAATCGATTGGTGCCGGGACGTGCGCCATTGCCGCCTATGATCAGGAAGCTTTTGACCGGTTACTTCGAATTGATGGAAAAGATGAGTTCGTTATCTATCTGTCGCCGGTGGGCAAGGTATGAGATGTAAAAAGAAGAATTAATTGCTTCGCTAATGTACAGGAGCAAAAAAATGCCTGTTCCATTGGAACCCGAACCCGGGAAGTACCTCTGGTGCGGTTTGGGAAAACCGAAAATATCAAGGGAGAAAAGACATGTCACATGCCAAATCTTTCTTTCGCGTTGGTCGTAACTTTACTGCCTGGTCCTGGCCGGCTCGTGTCGTAATCATTGGGAGCTTTCTGATTGCTCTCTATGCAGGTGTCGGCTTTTTCGTACTGCCGCCGCTGGTTAAGACCCGGTTGATAGAAAAGCTTTCTGCTTACACAGGACGTAACGTGGAACTGGGTGAATTGCGTATGAACCCCTTTGCCCTGTCAGCCACGCTGCGGGGGTTTACTTTACACGAACAAAATGGTGAGCGGTTCATGAGTTTTGATGAACTCTACATCAATTTCCAGACAAGTTCGATATTTCGCTGGGCATATACCTTCTCTGAAGTTCAGCTGACTGCCCCCTATTCAAGCATCAGGAGACTAAAGGACGGAACATTCAATTTCTATGATTTAGTTCCACCAGCCAGGGAAAAGAGCAGGGCGCAACAAAGGGCCACTATTCCTCTTCTCATTCAACATTTTGTTGTCAATCGCGCACAAATGGTCTTTGAGGATCACACGCGACCAACGCCTTTCAAAGAACAGATAGCAGCCCTCGGTTTTTCCTTAAAAAATTTTACAACACGGCCCAACCGCGAGGGACTATATGAGTTCGAAGCCGCCACGGAGCAAGGCGCAACCTTGAAATATCGCGGTAATATCAGCATGGCGCCCATGTGCTCAAAGGGTAGCCTGGAACTTACGGGAATTAAGCTCAGAAAACTGTGGGCATACTTGCAGGATCAGCTTAATTTTGAAATAACCAAGGGGGAACTGGACATCATTGGAACGTACGAATTCGATAGTACAGAGGGGCATCCTGAATTACGCTTGCAAGACAGCAGGATAAACATTCGTTCTCTTGCAATCCTTAGTAAAGAAGATGGTGAAGAGGCAATTACCCTCCCACTCCTTTCCTTTAGCGGTGCAGAACTTGATTACCAAAAACACGAAATGAAAATCGCCCTTATCCAAAGCGACTCAGCAAAGATTCGTGGCATGCTGGATAAAGATGGCAAATTCAGTTTACAAAAAATGTTCAAACCTAAAACAACCGATGGCTCACAAGCGACACATCCAAAGACTCCGTCAGCGTCCGGAGGATGGCAAATCAGTATCAACAAGATCGAGATAGCTGATTATGCCCTCCACATGAAAGATCAAACCACCGTACCTGTAACGCAACTTGATCTTTCGCCGGTGAATCTGAAGATTGAAGACGTTAAGATTGGCGCGCCAGGCGCAGCACACATCGAGTTGCAGGTAGGTTTGAATCAAACAGGGACAATGAAAGTTACCGGTACGGTATCACCCGATCCTCTTACAGCAGATTTAGACGTGCAGATTTCAAAAGTAGCGCTTCCGCCATTTGACCCTTATGTAAAAAAGTACACACAACTCGAGATAAACGACGGAGCCATGTCGCTCAATGGTCATCTTAATTTCTCGCGGCCTGATACGGAACAGCATGTTGATTTTGGCGGCGATATTTGGATAGAGTCAGCCCGTGTTCTCGATTCAGTACTTTCTGAAGATTTTGTCCGTTGGGAACGACTTGACCTCGGGCAGGTAAAATATGACAACGATCCGGCATCCCTTTCAATTCGGGAGATTGTCGCCCGTGGCCTCTATACACGCATTGTCATAGGGCCTGATCGCACTGCCAATGTTCAACACATTCTCGTAAAAGAAAAAAAACCTTTAGCGGAAACGAAGAGACAGCAAGCAAATGGTAGCCAATTACCCATCCGTATTGATCAGGTCAGCATAATCGATAGTTCCATGAATTTTGCAGACCTTTCGCTCAAACCAAATTTTACCACGGCTATCCAGGATCTGAACGGAACAGTGAAGGGGCTTTCTTCCGAACAGCTTGCGCACGCAGATATTGATTTAAAAGGTCAGGTGGACAAATATGCTCCAGTCGTCATACAGGGGAAGATTAACCCATTGAGTGAGCAGGCTTATACAGACATCACCATGAATTTTCATGGTATTGAACTTACCACCTTTTCCCCGTATTCAGGGAAATTTGCCGGATACAAAATTGAAAAGGGGAAACTATCGCTTGAATTGCACTATAAACTTTCACAAAAAATCCTGATAGGCGAAAATCACATTGTCATGGATCAGTTTACCCTTGGAGAAAAGATAGAAAGTCCGGATGCAACCACCCTGCCGGTTCGTCTTGCAATTGCCATACTTAAGGATTCCCGTGGTGTAATAGATCTTAATCTTCCCGTGCACGGTGATCTCAATGATCCGCAGTTCAGGCTTGCGCCTCTGATAATCAAGGCATTTGTTAATCTTATCGTCAAGGCAGCAACGTCCCCATTTAAAATGCTTGGCGCGCTGGTAGGAGATGAAGGTGAGGAATTGGACTTTGTAATCTTTACGCCAGGTTCAAATGCCCTCAGCCAGGAACAGCAGTCAAAGCTTGCCAAAGTTGCTGAAGCGCTTGGAGAACGGCCACAACTTATACTTAACCTGCGTGGTACTGCCGTGGAATCTGTTGACCGTTATGCTCTCGCAGAGCGTGCAATTATGACCCGTGTTCGTACTCAGCGAAACATCCCTGCTGAAAGTCCCCTTGCTGAAGATGAACAAAAGCGCCTCCTCAAACTCTACCGTGAAATGTTCAGGAAAGAAGACCCTTACGACTTGATACCGCCAACCGATAAAACAGGAGCAAAGATTCCTAAGGATGTGCGCAAGACTGCTGTTATTGATGCCGCGCGAAAAAAACTCATAGAGAAGTACCCAATTCCCGAAGGCGATTTGCGTACACTTGCACAGGAGCGAGCTGCAGTAATAAAAGATTACTTGGTTCAGCAGGGTGGCATACCAGAACCACGCATCTTCCTCTTAGGGGCGGATACGAAGGCCTCCGCTACAGATCAGGAAGTCAAAATGCCACTCGCGCTGGATGCCCGCTAACTATGAAGGGCATACTGTATTACCAATTTCTATATCATAGGGAATAAGGGGTGTGTTTAAAAGCTTGCTAAAAAAAGAAAGTTTGTAACAATTTAGTTTTTTGATTCATTACATTTCACTTCTACAAACAGGTCATTTCTACAGAACTTTTATAAATTATTCTTTTAGCTCCATCAGGAGCATACTGTTTATAGATAAATTATATCTCACACGGATGATTAGCTCCGTAGGATAGGAGCGGTCTGTTTATTCTTTCGGCAAATTTCGTATGGCAAATCTGCAGTTTACATAATGTCGCTTTATTTATGCAATGTTATATAACAACTAACTGCTGACCGCTGACTCCTGACAACTATTTCCTGAGCATGACAATGAATACGAATTGTGTCATTTTGAGTAGAAGCAGACACCTTTCCATTTATTCCTGTTTTTATTTCTTCTGACTGCCTCTTGGCAAAACACTTAATATTTCCCCTTACCTTTCTACCTACTTCATGACATATACGCGTAACCTTTTCTTGCCGAATCGTAAAGCTTTGTTGTGCGATTCCATCCATATCTCTATTCGTCTGCCTCTGACCGCCTTGCCAATGTCTTCTGCCCTGAAAACCTTGTTCCCATACCCTTCTATTTTTAACTTTGTTCCAAGTGGTATCATCTTCGGGTCCACAGCAACAGTACCGCGTGAGGCTACTTTTCCACTTTTGGTTATTCCATAGGCTTTATGCCTTGGGGTTTTCCCCGTGCATACTTTGCAATTATCATAAGCCCTTACCGTCATATGATACACTTCAGCCGAAGCTGTTTTCAGGGGCAAAAACATAAAAACAAGCATATAAATAATCTGTGGAATCGCATTGTCAGAAATCTGTGGTTTCAAACGTTTTTTCATCAGTCTATGGTTGCCTCACTAATATCTTTAGAAACGTTAAAAACGGCCTTGGACAGAATTAGGGATAGTTACTATTTATTCCTGCCTTTGTTCCTTAGGCCTGCCTCCCGGCAAGACACTTAATATTCTACCTGCTTCACTTCATAAAGTAATATATCCTTAAAATCTAACATCTTTTATCTTTGTTCTATAATTGCAAACATACTATTTTATGACATAGCGGATGTCAAGCGGAATCGGCGGAATTACGCCGGAAATTTTAAGATATTTTTGATAAAAGATTGAATTTGTTTACTATACCAAGAGAAAAATAGTCGTGTAAGGTTGGGTTGAGGAACGAAACCCAACATTTCTGAATGCTTGATGTTGTTCACTTACGTTCTACCTAACATTATATGATTTTTATACTGCACTGCCTCCCGAATGAACGTATCAAGGGAATGTTTAGGAGTTTTTAAGAAACGCCGTTAAAATATTTTAGAAATTTTTTATTTTGTCTTTTTGTTCCAAGACTATAAATATTAAAAAACATCTTGATTTATAAAAAATGATTACTATAATACCCATATATGTTTAACCAATGTATTAATAGCCCTTTTAGATATGCTGGTGGTAAGTTCTACGCAAGAAAACTCATTTTAAAACATATACCACCACATAAATATTACATAGAACCTTTTGCAGGTGGTGCAAGCATTTTTTTTGCAAAGAAAAAGGTTCAATATAATCATTTAAATGATCTGGATGAAGAATTAATTAATGTGTACAAGATAATACGAGACCATCCTGAGGAACTCATCCTTTTTTTAAAACGGACTTCAGAAGAAAGTCGTATTCCACTAGATCTTATAAAAAATGTAAACGTAGGAGATTCTCTTCCAGCAACAAGAGAACTTCATTTTTTCTTTAAGAAAGAATTTAATCCTACTAACGATATTGAAAGAGCCGGACGCTGGTTTTATCTAAATAGAACTTCCTACAGCGGGATAATGAATATTCAAAATATGTATTGGGGTTATGGAGATAAATATTCAATGCAACCTAAAAACTGGGCAGCAAATATTCTTCGTACAAGTTGCAAACTTCAGAACATACAGCTCACTTCTATAGATTTTGAAGATGTCGTTGACAAAGCACCAGACGGGGCTCTTTTATTTGTTGACCCGCCTTATTTCAACGCTGATCAAGATAAATTCTATAACTGTATATTTTCAAGGAACGACCATTTTAGGCTAGAAAAATGTTTGCGTAGGAATATACATCGT
>JAUQXU010000430.1 GCA_030837935.1 Candidatus Brocadia sp. | reverse complement strand
TTTTAACCTTTTTCTGATTTGTTTATCGATCGCATTTACTTTACACACAATTCCTTTGTCGTTTGTTCTTGTTTATTGATCACATTCTTGGACAGCCTGTTTACAGGCCGTCCGAGAATGAAGTTGGCCAAACCGATGTATACCATATATTGTTTATCCAGAAATACATTGTCAATATATAGTATAGTGCCAGCCGCGTAAGTGCATTCTCGGACAGCCTGTAAAGACCTGACCCCAATGCAAAATTTTCCTTGACCTCGTGCTGTGAAAGCAGTATTTTTGGCACAAAGTGGATGAATAATCATTTCCCATCTAATCTTATGAAATAGCGAAATGGCACACAAAGAAGTAATTCTTCACGAAGATAACGAACTGCATAGAACTTCTGCCTGGAGAATTGTATTAGCCGTTGCCGGATTTTATTGCTTTTTGTCAACGCTCTTGACGGTTGGCCAATACCATTTATCAGGGGACAGCTTTGACTATCTTACCCTTGCACGAAATATTTTTCAGGGAAAAGGGTTTTCCCGTACTGGCCAGCTAGAAGTTTTACGGCAGCCTGGCTATCCGTACCTTGTCGCGGCATTTTTATTATTTTTTCGTGATCTGGAGCTGGCGGGACATGTTGTCTCATTAATTTGCGGTGCCATTACTATTCCCGCAGTGTTTTGGACGGCAAAACAATTCTTGCCTATCCGTTACGCGCTTTATAGCGCGGTGCTGCTTGCCGTGAATCCGTTTTTTGCCCATGCGGGATCTGAATCCTTATCAGAAACCTCGAATGCCCTGTTTTCCATTATTGCGTTGGGTTTTCTGCTTGCTCTATGTAAGGAAACAACATATAAGGCGGTAGTTTTCAGCGTATTTTTTGGGCTCTTCTCTGCAGCTGCATATTTGTGCAGAAGTGAAAGTCTGCTTCTTCTGCCAGCGGGAATTATTCTATTGGTCTCATGCAAATGGAAAGAACGATTAAAATGCTCTTTATGCGTCATTGCTGCAGTAATTGTATTGACTATTGCCTGTTTTCCATACTGGCACATGTTGAAGACGGCAACCGGTCATTTCAGCCTGGGGGGGAATAGCGTTAACCTGATTTGGTTTCAAAGCACACTTGATAAACGGCCGCCAAAATCATTCGATCCTCGTTGGGCTCCGCGACCATTCGATCCCTTGTGGCCAACTGTTACCCATCCGGCGGATTTCAATCCGGGACGTTATATCAGGTTAAATGCGCCTGAATTAATAAAACGTTATTTGTGTAATACTATTACTTATTTAAAACCTCTGGCAGAAATATTATTTTTTGGATTCGGATTTATTCTCTTATTCTTCGGCATAAGACGGGGACCGGGAATTACAAAACACAATGCATTTCATGCTATATGGGTAGGATTCTTTCCTGCGATTACTCTCGCGTTTCGAGAGGGAACAGACCGATTACTGATTCCGTATCTTCCCGTTTTTTCCCTTTTGATGGCAATCGGACTATTGGAAATAAACGAATGGTTCCTGGATAAATTTCAATTTCTTCGTCCAAAGCCACACACAGTGAAAATAATACTTATTGTTTTTTTGATTCTGTTGCCAATGATAAAAATGGTGAGGCATATTGGCCGGGGGGAAGGTTGGAGACATTTTCGTTATCGTGCCGTTGGGGACTATATTAGAAATGATTTGGCAGGAGGGCAAATGCCTAAAGTTGTAGCAGATGATAGTGCACCTGGTTTCTTTGCGGGCGGAGATACTATTGTTATTCCCCCTACGGTGGAATACAAGAAATTAATTGAACAGATGGATAAGTATGGCGCTCAATATCTTGTTATTACACGGGAAAATTCTCCTATAGGCGGCATAAAGATCTCTGAGTTAAAAAAGCCGTTAAATCATGATGAAGTGAAATTGTTAAAAACATTTCCTGGGAAAATAGATTTATATCGACGCACAAAATACCAGACATCCGTGCCTGAAGAGTGACATACGCCTTTGCAATGTCGTTAAGGTAAGGATTGTTTTGTTTTAACAACCGCCTGCATTCCCCTTAAAAAAGGGTGAGTTTCCAATCGGAAAGTTCATTTAATGACATTAACTATTCCTGTGTAAGCGACGGTAATATAACGTTTTTTCCGTTACTATAAAAACGGATTGACCCGAGTTGCCATATTATATTTTATAATATTTCACACTTGCAGATTGAACCATGAGTTTTAAACCGTACAATAAGTTTCGAACTGGCGTTAATTACGAAAATACCAAATGTTTAGGTTCAATCGAAGACGATTGAACCGGGGAGGAGGAAAGGATTGAATAATAAAGTACCACAACCTGTTTCCATAGAGAAGGAGCTTCATGTCTGCCCCAGTTGCGGGTACGAAGATGGCTTCCACACCTCATTTGTAAGAGTAACGAAAGAAACTTGCAAGATTATCCTCATCTGCCCCAGTTGTCATGCCCGATATGATCCTGATTGGACGATTGGGGTATGAAGATAAAGAAAAAAATAACCTGACCTAACCCGACCTTCGCAATTCGTGCCAAAAAAACGGTTATTTTTCAGGCACTCATCACCAGGCAACCCTTGATTTTCAAGGGGTGATTTTTCAAAACGGGCTGTAGTGCTGACTTCTTAATGTGCCCCTTTGTATTTACTGGCTTAGCGGCTGATCTACCCCTTGAATTGCGAAGATCGGGTTATTAAACAATTACTTTCCTTGCGGAATGTTATACGCTGGTAAACAGCAGTAGCAGTATATAAATGGTATTATTCAACCGTTACACTTTTAGCAAGATTCCTGGGTTTATCTACATCGCACCCTCGCATGACTGCCATGTGGTAAGCCAGTAATTGAAGTGGTATTACGGAAAGGATCGGTGTCAGGCAGTCGGAGGTCTTGGGTATATAAAAGACATGATCGACTTTTTCTCTAATCTGATCGTCTCCTTCCGTTGCAATTGCAATCAACCTTCCACCCCTGGATTTTACCTCTGCAATATTGCTTAAAATCTTTCCATAGACGCTATCTTTTGTAGCAATAAAGACAACGGGCATATCCTTGTTAATGAGGGCAATAGGGCCGTGCTTCATCTCGGCCGCCGGATAGCCTTCAGCATGAATATAGGATATTTCCTTTAGCTTTAATGCGCCTTCAAGCGCCACAGGGTAGTTGTATCCCCTCCCCAAATAAAGGGCATTTTCACTGTCTTTATATATCCTCGCGAGTTCCACAATCTTCTCTTCCATGGTGAGAATTGTCTGAACCTTATCGGGTATTGACTGGATAACCTTAATCATATCGTGAGGTATCGGGTTATGAGGATACTTTAGATTCATCATATACATGGTAAACAAATAGAGAACGGTAATTTGTGCAGTAAACGCCTTCGTGGATGCAACGCCTATTTCCGGACCGATATGCAAATAAATCCCGCAATCGGCTTCCCTGGCTATGGTGCTGCCAACGACATTGCAGATGGAAAGCAACTTGGCGCCCTTGTGCCTGGCCTCACGCATTGCAGCCAGGGTGTCTGCCGTTTCCCCTGACTGGCTTATGGCAATCACTACGGTACCTTCTTCAATCACAGGATTCCGGTATCGAAATTCCGAAGCATATTCTACCTCAACGGGTATACGCGTCAATTCTTCCAGCAGGTATTCACCCACAAGCCCTGCATGCCATGATGTACCACAAGCAACAACAACGATGCGTTTAGCCTCACGGAGTTCCTTTTCACAGCTTATCAATCCTCCCAGTTTAACCAAACCGCGATCACCCTCTATTCTCCCACGCATAACATTTCGTAACGCCTGTGGCTGCTCATGGATTTCCTTAAGCATAAAATGCTCGTAGCCACCCTTCTCGATCATGTCAATATTCCACAGCACCTCTTCCACCTTTTTATAGGTAGGGATGTTTTGCATCGTCTTGGTTTCGTAATGGTTCAAAGTAAGGATAGCCACTTCATTGTCATCGAGATACACTACATCCCTTGTATGATCCAGTGAGGCAGAAATATCAGAGGTTATAAAATACTCCTGGTTACCAATCCCTAATACCAGAGGAGATCCCTTCCGCGCTGCTACAATTTTTTGTGGGTCTTTTACAGAAATCGCTGCAATGCCGTAAGTTCCCTCCACTTCTTTTAAGGCCTCCATGACAGCCATTTCAAGGTTCCCCTTAAAATACTTTTCGATGAGATGTGCAAGGACTTCCGTATCTGTTTCACTCTGGAAGACATGCCCTTCCCGTTCCAGTTTTAATTTTAAATAATCGTAATTCTCAATAATCCCGTTATGTACGACTGCGATTTCATTATGACAATCAAGATGAGGATGGGCATTCTCCATGGTAGGGGCACCATGCGTTGCCCATCGTGTGTGAACGATTCCTATATGGGTATTGAAATTGTTTCCGTCAAGCTTCTTCTCCAGTTCGGCAATTTTACCAACGGCTTTTTCACACTTCAGAATACCGTCTTCAATAAAGGCGATCCCGGAAGAGTCATACCCGCGATATTCAAGTCTTTTAATACCATCCAGGAGAACATTGACAGCATTGTTATGTCCAATATACCCTACAATTCCGCACATACGTTTTCTCCTCAAAATTATTGTGATGTTTTTACAAGCCGTTTGATTGTATTATATATCTCTGGTAATTTTTTGATTAATACCTGGATGCGTTTCTCTTCCGTAATGGGCTTGGCTGGTGAACCCCACACCGTAGAACCGGTTTCTAAGCTCTTATAAACATTGGAACCTCCACCGATAATACAGTTATCACCAATAGATACATGATCGGTAATGCCGACATCTTCTGCAATCAGGACGTTCTTCCCAATTCTGGCACTCCCTGCAATCTTGGCATATGCAATGAGCATGGTGTTGTCTCCTATGGTAACATTATGGGCAATATGGGAATGGTTATCTATCTTTACGCCGTTTCCGATACTTGTTTTATCGAGTGCAGCCCGGCAGATCGTCACCATAGCGCCAATTTCTACATCGTCTCCTATTTCAACCATTCCAATTTGTGGTATCTTGATGTGTCTCTTCTCCATTTGAAGATAGCCAAATCCATCATCACCTATGACACTATTACAATGAATAATAACCCGTTTACCGACGATAGTGTTTTCTCGCATAGAGACATTGGCATAGATAGTAGTGTTATCTCCAACGCGACTCTCCTTGCCGATAAATATGTTTGGATACATGGTAACATTGCGCCCTATTATCACGTTGTCTTCTATGACAACGTGTGCTCCAACCGAACACCCTTCTCCCATAGTGGCTGTTTTACTAATAATAGCCGTGGGGTGAATGCCTGCCGGCCGCTTATATCTTTCCTTTGCCACAATTTCCATAAGCCGTGTAAAGGCAAGGTATGGATTTTCTATAACGATTTGTGGTTTTTTGAGTGCTTGTATCTCGCGGTGTAAAATTATTGCGGAAGCCTGAGATGTCAAAGCCTGTTGGGCTAACGTGTCGTTCCTGATAAAGGTTATATCCCCTTCTTTTGCAACTTCAACGCTGGCAATACCAGTGATACAGGTATCTTCATTGTTAATGACTTTCCCGCCAATAATAGATTGAATCTCGTTTAGCGTAAATTTCATACACCATTATAGATAATTGTTTTACTAACGGAAGTGATGTTCAAATCCAGAGATTCTTCTGTTAGTTTTCCGAGTTTAAACCTTTTATGTTCTCAATCGCTACTATGAACAATTTATTTATTAAAAGCCACCAAGAACACAGTGATTTTCTTTGTACTATATCATAAATGGAACCATCTGTAAATCTTCACTTTAAAGAGGATGGCCGGAAAAAGGAGTTGTAAAATGGTGAAAATTAGCTGTTGTTGTGAGATGATTGCGTTTAAGTTCCTATACTTACACCTGTCCAAGGACGATACTGGCGTTGTGTCCGCCGAAACCGAATGAATTGGAAAGAGCCTTCTTGACCTTTTTTTCGCGGGCCACATTGGGAACAAAATCCAATCCCGAGCATTCGGGGTCAGGTGTTTCATAATTGATTGTTGGGGGAATAACGCCATTCTTTATTACCATGGCACAGATTATAACTTCGACACTTCCCGAAGCCCCAAGTTGGTGTCCCAGCATGGACTTTGTGGAACTTATGGGTATTTTGTGTGCATATTCTCCAAAAACCTTCTTTATGGCTTTTATTTCAATATTATCCCCGATTGGGGTTGATGTAGCATGTGCATTAATATAATCAATTTCCTCAGAATTGCACTGTGCGTCTTTCAGGGCACTCGTCATACATCGCGTTGCACCATTGCCCTCTGGTTCAGGCGCTGCAATATGATATGCATCTGAATTGAGTCCGTAGCCGAGTATCTCTGCATACACAGTTGCGCCTCTTTTCCTTGCTATATCAAAGTCCTCAACCACAACCACCCCTGCTCCTTCTGAAATAACGAATCCATCCCGGTATTTATCGAACGGACGGCTTGCCTTTTGTGGGGCATCATTGCGGGTAGAAAGTGCTTTCATAGCACTAAACCCGGCAAGACCTAAAGGACTGATTACCGCCTCCGAACTACCAGCAATCATGATATCTGCGTCACCTCTTTGGATAATACGGACAGCTTCGCCTATAGCATTGACACCGGTGGTACACGCCGTTACCAGGGCATAATTGGGGCCTTTCAGTCCAAATCGTATTGCCACCTGCGCCGATGCGGCGTTGACCATCAGTTTGGGAACCATGAAAGGGGAAATTCGGGAGGGTCCTTTGTTGATGAGAATTCCATGTTGTGTCTCAAGCTCTAACAAACCTCCCATCCCAGAACCAATCACAACCCCAATTCTCGCATTGTCAAAGCCTTCCAATTTCAGTCCGGCATCCTCCACGGCCTGGATTGCAGCAACAACCGCGAATTGTGCAAAGCGATCCAGTCGGCGTGCCTCCTTAATCTCAAACCATTTAGTCGGATCAAAGTCGCCGACCTCGCCTCCGAAGTGTACTTCATGAGCAGAGGTATCAAAAGAAGTAATGGGCTTTATGCCACTTTTCCCTTCACAGAGTGCCGACCAGATTTGTTTTTTCTCACGCCCAAGAGGTGTAACAGCGCCAACACCGGTAATAACGGTTCTTCTCCGGTTCTGCATTTATTTGTGTTCCTCGATATATTTAATGGCGTCTCCTACCGTCCTTATCTTCTCTGCATCTTCATCGGGAATATTCATATCAAAAGCGTCTTCAAATTCCATAATGAGTTCTACGGTATCTAAAGAATCAGCGCCAAGATCATTAATAAAAGACGTCTCTTTTGTAATTTGTTCGTTTTTTACCCCCATCTGTTTTGTGATAATCTCTTTAACCTTATCTTCAACTGCTGGCACGGTTTTACCTCCTTATGCTAAAATTAATTCGATTTTACTATATTTTCAAAGGCATCCACGGTGTCAATGTTTTTAATTTCCTGAGTAGAGTCAATTCTTTTCATAAGTCCTGATAACGTTTTACCAGGACCGATCTCATAAAACTGATTAAATCCGTCTTGTATCAGCATAGATATCGACTGATGCCACCGCACGGGGCTATTTAATTGTT
>JAUQXU010000429.1 GCA_030837935.1 Candidatus Brocadia sp. | reverse complement strand
TTGGCGCATCCCGCAATTTCTTGCCTGGAAACAATCCTTAACGGGATACCCAATTCTGCCGCTGCCTGTAATAAACCCGGCTCTTCAGACTTAATCTCGATGGTAGAGAGTAGTCTGATCCGTTCTAGCGTGAGATTTACTCTTTGTAGGGCATTAATAACAGATTGTTTCACAATCTCTGAACTAATTCCCTTTTTACAACCAATGCCAATGATGATGTCCTTCTTTGCCTCCGTGCCGGTGGTAATCACTGCATCTGTATGCATGATGGCGGCAATACGATGGGCCAACAGATTGGCACCTCCTTCATGACCCGAAAGTACGCTTATAACGAAACGTCCCACATCATCAACCACCACCGCAGGATCGTTGTATTTATCCTGGATGTTCTGGGCAATCACCCTTACGACAATCCCCATTGCCATAGTAAAAACAAGACCATCATATTGTTTGAAGATTCGATTCACCAGTTGTTGAAGTGGTTCAGGAAAAAGTATCATGTGTGGAAATATCTTATTTTCAATAATGCAATTATTTCCTTCTCCTATTTTTTTAATACATAGGTCGACGGTGGTGGATTAAAACCTGTTCCAATTCTCCGTGCAGTTTTTAGTCCTTCTTCCGTTAATGTAATAATAGCTATATTTAAGTTAATCCTTTTTAGTCCCCCTTAACAAAGGGGGGTGCGGGGGTTGTGTTTTCTTTTCGGGTTATAGACAACCCCCTTTATCCCCCTTTGTTAAGGGGGATTTTTACATCTCATATACCATGTGTCCTGCATAATTAAAATGAAAATTCCTATGCAATCATGTTTCATATATTACGTTCGTTACGAGCCTTATTCAATATAAAAAATACGTCTTTTCTCAACCCTCAAAATTCACAAAAATGTTGTCTGACACAATGAAAAAGTTGTAAGG
The DNA here is from genome assembly GCA_030837935.1 of Candidatus Brocadia sp. GTDB lineage: Bacteria > Planctomycetota > Brocadiia > Brocadiales > Brocadiaceae > Brocadia. The sequence goes on along the minus strand of JAUQXU010000429.1, from coordinate 2,137 downwards.
AAACTTTACGGCTTTCAATTTATATATGTGTTGATTTTTCCTGAACATTAAGGTATATTTACCCGTTATTTTAGAACGAAACTTGGTTTTGCCTCCGCTCATTTCACCAACACTTATACTCTATTGCCTCTTAAATCTTGTCATTTTCACGCTGGATTAAGGAGGGGAAAAACTTATACAAATATGAAAACCCCCTCAAAAAAATCCACGGAAGAGAAACAAGGAAAACCAACAAAAAACAAACCGAGAGAATCACTCAAATCCTTTCCCATTGTCGGCATAGGCGCTTCTGCTGGTGGGCTTGAGGCCATTGAGGGATTCTTTACCCATATGCCCTCCGACACGAACATGGCCTTTGTAATCATCCAGCACTTAGCCCCCAGGTACAAAAGTATTATGGGCTCCCTGCTCAGGAACTATACAAAAATGAAAATCTTAGAGGTGAAAGATGGAATGAAGGTTGAACCAACCTGTGTCTATCTCAGTCCACCGAATAAGGATGTTGCCATCATAAATCGTACCTTCCATTTAATAGAACTTACGGAGTCCCATGCAATCAGGTTGCCCATTGATTCCTTTTTCCGTTCCCTCGCTGAAGACCAGGGAGAACAGGCCATCGGCATTATCCTTTCAGGCACCGGAACAGACGGCAGTTTAGGAATAAAGGCGATCAAGGGCGAAGGTGGGATGACCATGGCGCAGGAAGAAAAACAGGCCAAGTATGGAGGAATGCCCAGAAGCGCCATCGACACAGGTCTTGTAGATTACATCTTGCCTGTGGAAAAGATGCCCGAAGAACTCACGAAATACGTGAAACATCCCTATATTGCTGAAGCGAAGAAGGTCATTGCCCCTGGGGAACAGTACAATAACTATTTACAGAAGATATTTATGCTGATCCGTGCTAAGAATGGACACGATTTTTCCGATTACAAACCGAATACTACCCGCCGCAGGATTGAAAGACGTATGGCCGTTCACAAGATTGACAGAATAGCAGATTATGTCCGTTGTATTCAGCAAAATTCCGCTGAGGTGCAGACTCTATACAAAGACATGCTCATTGGAGTAACCAATTTTTTCAGAGACCCTGATACCTTTTATATTTTCAAAGAAAAGGTGATAACCAGTATATTGAACAGTCGGAAGACAGACGAGCCTGTGCGTATCTGGGTACCTGGTTGTTCCACGGGTGAAGAGGCTTACTCTATGGCCATGCTCCTTGAAGAATCTATGGAAGAAATGAAAAGGCATTTCAAAATCCAGATCTTTGCCACCGATTTAGACCCGCATGCCATTGAACATGCCCGTACGGCCGTTTTCCTCTATAGCATTGCCGCTGATGTATCACCCGAGCGGTTAAAACGTTTCTTCACAAAAGAGGACCACACCTTCTGGGTCAAAAAAAACAGCTTCGGGAAATGGTGGTGTTTGCCGTCCAAAATCTTATCAAAGACCCACCCTTTTCCAAATTGGATCTAGTCAGTTGGAGGAATGTGCTGATTTATATGAATTCAGTGCTTCAAAAAAGATAATTACCCTTTTCATTATACCTTAAATCAAGATGGATTTCTCTTTCTGGGTTCCTCTGCGGGCATCGGAACATATACCGACCTTTTTTCCTGCATTGATACCAAGTGGAAAATCTTTAAGCGCAAAGGACCTGTTTTAGAGAAGCCTGCCGATCTTGCCAGAATGCCTTCTATCGGTACAATCGATGAAATGAAAAAGGCCGAAGAAAAGGAGGTAATCAACGCGGCAAGCATTAGCGAACTGGCAGAAAGATTAATTCTTGAGCAATACGCCCCACCTTTTGTTATTATTAATGAAAAATATGATATCCTCTATTATCATGGTGAGACAGATAGGTACTTAGTGTCTGAACGAAAACGCACTTTTTGTAAAAGTGCGAGGGCGATTTTTTCCTTACCAAGAGATCATTTTAAAATTTGAGGTTGGGTTTTTGCTGAAAATACGGTTCTTTTACACGTTTCCCGTGTTTTCCCCTTTATTTTAGCCTTGTCTGGGCGCACCTGCCTCCCGGCAGACTGTTTTTCTTCGTGTTTTCTGTTTGCTTAGGCGGCTTTTTGCGACTTTTCGCACTGCTTCCGTGCATTCTCCTGAAGCACGTTTCCCA